>JANNWA010000258.1:0-4532 GCA_031408275.1 Pseudomonadota bacterium | reverse complement strand
CGGCGCCACACCGAAGCGGGCATGGACCAGCCCGGCACGAACGCGATCGCCGGCCGCCCGGGACCGCCCTGCCCCGCCTCGAGGACGTGCAGGCGAACGCCGTCCGTGGTGACAAAGTTCGTGCTCTGGAGATTCACGGGCACAGGGTGCAGTGCCATAGCCGCGGTTGCAAGCGCCAGCGCAAGCAGCGCGGCGGGGATCACATCAGTGGACGCGCTTGGTGGATGAGCGCAGCACGATGCCCTTGCCGCCGCGCGCGGGCTCGAGCGACGTGGACTCGGCATGCGCGGTCTGCAGCGGGCGCTGGCCGACCATGACGTTGGAGCGCTCGTCGCGATAGTCGTGGTACTGGTAGCCGAACGTGAAGGGCAGCGGTGAGGACAATTGCGACTTGTACGCCTTGTCCAGGCTCGGCTGGAAGGCGCGCTGGAACGGCGGGATGGGCACGTCGTACTTGCCGTACAACTGCACTTTCCAGCCGCGCGCCTCGAGTGCCGGAAAAGGCAGTCCGGAGTCGTCCTGGACCAGGTAGCCGCTCACGTCCAGCAGCGCGTTGCGGATCTGACGGAATTCGTTGCCGTGCAGCAGGTACGAGGCTGACTTGATGAAGGTGGTGGTCGTGCCGAGGTTGCGGATCAGCGCAAGGAATTCCGGGTAGTGCGCGAGGCCGCGGTCGGTCGCGTCGACCGTGAAGTAATGCACCCGGCGAATAGCCGGCGAACCCGGCGCGCGAAACTCGATCGTAACCCCCCTGAGCTGGCGCATCGCCTTGCCTTTGGGCGCGGCGACCATTTGCGTCGCGGGGGGGAGTTCATACGGCCGGATGCGCAGGATGTCGACGCCGGACAGCGCCATTGAGATCATGAACAGCGGCACGACGCCGCGCAGCTGGGCCGTGCGCAGCTGCCGCGACATGTTCTCGGTGATGAAGTAGTTGCGGTCGAAAAAGTCCGTCGTCGCCGAGCGCACGTCCGCGACCATGCGCACCAGCTGGCGCTCGTTCATCGCCTCGACATTGGGCACGTCGCCGATGTGCTCGAGCCCGAACATCACGAAGGTCTCGCAATCCGGGAAGAGCCAGTAGGCGTTGAAGAAATCCGGCCCGCTGAACGGGTACAGCACGGTCTTGCCGAGCGGGCAGGTCTTCGAGATCGCCGCGTCGCGCCACGCAGTCATCGTGGCGACCTGCTTGTCGTTCATCTTCGCCCAGGCCGCCTTCATGAAGGCGCTGTGCTCCTTCCAGGCCTCCGTCTCCGAGAACTCGACGTGGGCGGGGTACATGGGCGCCAGCCCCGAAATCAACCGCGCGGTCGAGTTGACGCGCCACTGCGCACCCAGGTCGAGATCAGTCCGGAGGGATTGTGCCCGGGCTGGGGCGGCAAAGACTGCGAGGAGGGTCAGGAACGCTGCAACGATGGCCGCAAGGCGGCTCTTATTATTCTGGGGCATCAGGGTATCGGCGCGGCCGGGAGGTCCCGGCGGTACGGTCGTATTAACGTGTAAGCCACGGATTTTACCAGCTTTTACCGCTTATCGCCCCCCCGAAATCAGCAGGTTCGCGCCGGTCATGTAGGCCGCCTCGCCGGACATCAGCCAGACGATGGCCTCCGCGCATTCCGCGGCCGTGCCGATGCGCCCCATCGGGACCTGAGGTATGACCTTCTGCAGCCGGTCGCCCACGCCCGCTTCGATGTGGATCTCGGTGTCGATGAGGCCGGGCATGATCGCGTTCACTCGGATACCCTCTGCAGCAAATTCCTTGGCCGAACCCGTGGTGATGCTGTTGACTGCGCCCTTGGCTGCCGCATACGGAATCCACTGGTTGGCCCCGCCGAGCTGCGCCGCGATTGAAGATACGTTGACGATCGTCCCGCCCGCACCGCCCTGCTTCGTGGACATGCGCTTCACCGCCTGCTGGGTGCACAGCAGGGTGCCGACCACGTTGACGTCGAGGATCCGGCGCAGCGTGGCCGCGTCGAACGTTTCCAAACGGCCGGCGCGGCCGGTGACCCCGGCGTTGTTCACCAGCGAGGTCAGGCGCCCGAGGTCCCGGTCGACCTGCTCGAACAAACGGATCACGTCCGCCTCGTTCGCCGTGTCGGCCTGCACGGCGATCGCCTTCCCGCCGCCCGCGCGAATCTCGGCCACGACGGCCTCGGCGCGGTCGGCCTTGTTGAGGTAGTTCACGCACACGGCCCAGCCGCGCTTCGCGGCCAGCAACGCGCTGGCCGCGCCGATTCCGCGCCCGGACCCGGTAATGAGTGCAATGCCTGCCATGCCGGTCTCCTTAATCCAGGGTGATGCCGAGTTCCTTGATCAGCGGCCGGAATTGCGCGACCTGCTTCCTGAGCACCTCATCCTGTTCTTCGGGAGTGGATCCCACCGGTTCCGCCGCGAGATCGCCCAAGCGCTTCATGGTATCCGGATGCCGGATGGCGGCCGCCGCCTCCCTGGAGAGGCGATTGACGATATCCCGCGGGGTCTTGGCAGGCGCGAACAGGCCGTTCCAGCCCTGGAATTCGAGCCGGGCGAACCCTTGCTCGCGCACCGTCGGAACATCGGGGAGTACCGCCAGTCGTTGCGCCGAACCGGTGGCAAAGGCCTTCAGCTGGCCCTTCTTGACTTCGGCAAGCGAACTGGACAGTTGGTCGCCGCCGAACTCGATGCGGCCCGCGAGCAACTCCTGCTTGAGCGGCGCGGCGCCCTTGAACGGAATGTGGGTCATCTCGATCTTCCCGTCGCGCTTGATTAGCTCGCCAAAAACGTGCATCGCCGAGCCCGGCCCCGTCGAGCCATAGTTGTACTTCAGCGAGCGGTCCTTCTGCAGCAGCGCGACCAACTCGCGTAAGTCGTTGGCCGGCACACGAGGATTCGCGGTGAAGATAAACGGCACGTTGACCGACACGCCGATGCCGGCAAAGTCGGTGTCGATGTCATACGGCGCGCGGCCTGCCATCGCCAGGGAGGCCGAAGCGAGGGGGAACGTGATGTTGTGCATCAGGATCGTGTGGCCGTCGGGCGTCGACTTGGCCACCACGTCAGCGCCGAGGGACCCGCCGGCACCGCCGCGGTTCTCCACCAGCACCGGCTGGCCCAGGGTCTCGGACATGCGCTGGGCGACCAGGCGCGCCACCACGTCGGTGGTTCCGCCGGCCGGGAAAGGGACGACGATCCGCACGGGCTTGGAGGGAAATGTCTGGGCCTGCGGGGCCGTGGCCATCCCCACAATGGCCAGGGCGGAAAATGCAATCGATGCGACGACCGGTGCGGCTCTCATGCCTGTTCTCCTCTTCTTGTTGTGGTCTTGTTGTCGGCGGCAAAGGTACCAGATGCGCGCCTTAGGCGCGCAGGGCGCGCATGGCAATGTTCGCCTTGCGCCCTTCCTCCAGCCCTGCGGCCAAAGGCAGGTCCACGACCTTGTGGAAGAGCTGCTTGATCGCGAACAGCGCTTCAGGCTTGAACGCAGCGAGCGATTCCGCGAGCGCCAGCGCTTCGTCCATTAGCCGGTCGTCCGGCACCACCTTGTTCACCGCGCCGAGCTCATAGGCCCGCGCCGCGGTCAGGGGATCTCCCTTGGTCACCAGCTCGAAGGCCGCCTTGCGGCCGATCTGCCGCACGAGGTTGGTGATCACGATGGCCGGCAGGATCCCGTGCTTGATCTCGGGATACCCCAGCTTCATGGTTTCCGAGGCCACCACCATGTCGCAGGCCAAGGCAAGCCCCGCCCCGCCGCCCATGGCCGCCCCGCGCACCGCCGCGATCACCGGCTTCCTGATCTGCGAGAAGATGAGGTGGGAATGCATCGTCAGTTGCGCGCGATGCTCCACCCGAGCCGCTTGGTCGGGCGTCAGATCCTTGAATTCGCCGATGTCGGCGCCGGCGCAGAAGGCCCGGCCGGCGCCGGTCAGCACGATCACCGAAATCGCCTCGTCTCGATCGGAGTTTCGCAGCCACGCGAGCAGCGCCTCGGTGAGCGCGGTGTTCAGCGCGTTGAGTTTGTCGGGGCGGTTCAGCGTAAGGATCCGCACGCGTCCGCGGTCTTCGCACAGTATGATCTCTTCGCTCATTTTGCAGCCATCCTCTCGAGTGTTTCGTCCAGTTCCGCCACCAGCCGCCGCATGACCTCGGCGGCGGGAAGGATGGCGTCGACGAGGCCGGCGGATTGCCCCGCCTCGGGTTTGCCGTTCTCCATGTCGCCATCGAGAGCGGATTGCCTCAGGGTGGCGGCCTTGAAAATCGCTTCGAGCTCCTCCTTGGGAGCCCCCGACCGCTCTGCAGCGTCGTACTTCGCGGAAAACGCGTTCTTCAGCTGCCGGATCGGCAACCGACCGCGCGCCACCAGTGTCGTCGCGTCCACGCCCGCTTCGACGATCGCGCGCTTGTAGCTTTCGTGCACGCTCGCCTCCAGCGTGGCGAGAAAGCGCGTGCCCAGCTGCACCCCTTCCGCCCCGAGCGCCAGCAACGCGGCGATCCCCGCGCCGTCCGCCACGCCGCCACCGGCCACCACCGGCAACCGCACCGACTTCACGATG
>JANNWA010000257.1:0-9927 GCA_031408275.1 Pseudomonadota bacterium | reverse complement strand
ACCATGAATACCTCGAGCATGGTGCTCTTCCTGGCTGTGGCCTCGAACATCTTCGGCGCCGTGTTCGCGCGCCTCGGGACCGCGCAGTGGATCACCGACAGCCTGCTGTCGCTTCCATTGCCGCCTTCCCTGATGCTGCTGCTGGTGCTGTCCCTGATCTTCCTGCTCGGCTGGCCGTTCGAGTGGCCGGCGATCATCCTCGTGTTCCTGCCGATTTTCTACCCGGTGATCGTTGCGCTGAAGTTCGACCTGGTCTGGTTCGGCGCCCTGGTCGCGGTGGTTATGCAGACCGCGTACCTTTCGCCGCCGGTGGCCATGTCGGCCTACTACCTCAAACAGGTGGTGCCGACCTGGAGCCTCGGGACGATCTACAAGGGCATGTTCGACTTCATGTTCATCCAGGTGATCGCGATCCTGGTCGTGTTCTGGTTCCCGCAGGTCGCCCTGTGGCTGCCGACCACGCTCGCCGAGCAGGTCCGCGCCGAGCGCATGGCGCCCCCCTCCCTGGAGCAGCAGAAGGAGGAGGAAGGCATGATGAAGGGCGGATCGCTCGAGGAGGAATACAAGGGCGACGGCGAGGAAAAGAAAGAAGAAGGCGAAAAAGACGAGCAGGACGAGAAAGCCAAGAAGGGCGGCTGATCAGTCGGCGGTGGCGCCCGTGGCTTTGACACCGGGTACATGCCGAATTGCAGCAAGCGATAGTTCAACTCCGGCGCGACCGTCATTTTGCGGCGGGCTTGCCCCAGAGTTCCTGGAGGCGCGCGTCACGCCCGCAGCCGTTTCGGTAGAACTTGTAGCGCACCGGATTCTTCTTGTAGTAGTCCTGGTGGTAGTCCTCCGCCGCCCAGAACTCGGTGGCCGGGATGATTTCGATGACGATCGGCGCCTTGAAGGGTTTGGTCTTTTCCAGCTGCGCACGCGATGCGTCGGCGAGGCGTTTCTGTTCCGGCGACACTGTGTAGATCCCCGGGCGGTACTGGGTGCCCGTGTCGCAGAACTGGCGGTCCCGCACGGTCGGGTCGATGTTGCGCCAGAAGACTTCGAGCAGCTTCGCGTAGCTGACTTTGACGGGGTCGTACACGATACGCACCGCTTCGGTGTGCCCGGTGACGCCTGCGGAGACATCCGCATACTGCGGGTTCCTGGTCTTGCCGGCGATATAGCCGGAGGTCGTCGACACCACGCCGGGCAGCACGTCGAAGGGCTCCTCCATGCACCAGAAGCAGCCACCCGCGAAGATTGCGGCTTCCAGCCCGGCGGGAGGCGGTTTCTCTTGCCCCAGCGCGGGGGCGACGGGCGACAGCAGCGCGAGCGTGAAAGCGATCGATGCAAGGAAAGGAAAGCGAGGGTTCATGGTATGCCTTGTTGGGTGGACTGACGCAGGTTAGTCCGGACCGGGGTGGATTGCCTTACGAATTTCTCGCGGTACTTTCCCCGGCGGCGACATTGACCTGCAGCCAGTGCGCCGCCGCGAGAGTGCGCGCATCGTCGCCTATGCGCCCCACTACCTGGAAGCCGATCGGCAGGCCATTGGGCCCCGTGCCATACGGTACGTGCACGCAGGGAGCATGCAGGAGCGACCAGGTGCGGTTGAAGTAGGGCAGCCCCGTGGGATTGCCCTTGGGCGCTTCGCCCTGGCTGCTCGGAACGACCAGGACGTCGAACTCGCCCAAGACTGCGGAAAAGAGCCTGCGGCCTTCGCGTGCGACCGCCATTGCCGCATCGTAGTCTGCCCAGGGCAGGGCGAGGCCTCGCTCGATCTGGCCGAGCAGGGGTTCGCGGATCTGGTCGCGATGCAGCGCATATTCGCCGGTGAGGCAGCGCGCTACTTCGTAATCCCAGATCAGCGCCTGGGCGTCGTGCATCTTTTCGTAAGGAGCGGGCAGTGCGACATCGGTGACCTTCGCGCCTGCGCGTTCGAACTGCGCGCCGAGGCGTGAAAACAGCTCCTGCACTTCGGGCTGCGCATGCTGCCATTGCGGCGTGAGGCAGAGGCCCACGCGCGGCGCCTGTGGCGCATCGGGCACGGCAAGCGGGCGCCCGGTGAGCGCGCCCGTGACGAGGCCGAGGTCCGCGACCGTTTTAGTGAACAGTCCCACCGTGTCGAGGCAATACGAAATCGCCTTGATGCCGACCGTTGGCAGCAGCGCATAGGTCGGCTTGTAGCCAACCGCGCCGCAGAACGAGGCAGGTCGGATGGTCGAGCCGACCGTCTGCGTGCCGAACGCGACCGGCACCATGTACGCGGCGACTGCCGCCGCCGAACCCGAGGACGAGCCGCCGGGCGTGTGCTCCGGGTTGTGGGGGTTGCGCGTCTTGCCCGGCGGGAAGGTGGCGAACTCAGTGGTCACCGCCTTACCGAGGATCAGGCCGCCGGCCGCACGCGTCTGCGCGACGACCGCCGCATCCACGCGCGGCTGGTGGCCCTTGTAGATCGGCGAACCGTACTCGGTCGGCAGGTCGTGCGTGTCGAAGACGTCCTTCACGCCGACGGGCAGGCCATGCAGCGGTCCCCGGATCGCGCCGCGGTCGAGTTCCCGCGCGGCGTTGAGCACGGTGTCGCGCTGGATGCAGGTCCAGGCCTGCACCGCAGGTTCGCGTGTATCGATGTATTCCAGCAGGCCGCGCACCAGGGCTTCCGCGGTAAGCTCGCGGCGGGCGAGCCTGCGCACCAGCTCTACGGCGGTCAGTGCGTGCAGCGCCACCCGGCTACTTCTTGTCGAGCGTCGGCGGACGCCAGTTGTACGGCAGCGGTCCGGGCACGCGCAGCACGCGCACCATGCGGGTGGCGGATTCCTTGCCACGGTAGTAACCGGGCACGAGGATGGTTTCGGCAAAGCCCATCGCACGGTAGAAGGCTCGCGCCGCCTCGTTGCTCGAGCGCAACTCGAGGTGGATCGAGGCGAGGCCTGCGGTGGCGACCGACTCGACCAGCCATTCGATCAGCCGCCGGCCCACGCTGTGGCGGCGATGGCTGGGGCGGACCGCCAGCAGCACCAGGTGCGCGCGCTCGTCGCCGAACTCCATGATCGCAAACCCCACCAGCTGCGAGCGGTCGCAGGCCACGAGCGTCACCGTGTCGCGGTCGTTCATGGCGCGGCGGATCCGCTCGGGCTCGTACTTCCAGCCCAGCCCCGCCTCGATCAGGTCGCGCGACATGAGCGCGATCGCCTGCGCGTCGTCCGGTTGCGCGACCCTCAGGGCGATGGCTGTGGCAGTCATGCAAACATTCTGCCACAGCCGCCGGCGGATGCCAGAGTACCGGGTGCTCAGCCGAGGTAGCGCTCCGGCCCGTAGGCGGGATCTGGCTCGCCGCCGATCTTGAGGATCCCGCTGATGCGGGCCACGGGCGTGCCGTCCGAGAGCGACAGCAGCCCCTGGCTGAATGCGAGGTTGCGGGTTGCGCGAAGTACATCCACGCGGGACTGCAGCCATGCCCCATTGGGCGCCGCGCCGATGAAGTCGCAGCTTACGTTTACCGTGACCAGGAAGCGGGAGAGCTTTGCCTGCACGTTGACGCTGATGGTGAAGGCGAGGTCGGCCAGGGTCAGCAGCATCCCGCCGTGGCACATGCCCATCGAGTTGCAGTGGCGTTCTTCCACGCGCAGGCCGAGAATCAAATGGGCGCCGTCCATCTTTACGTATACCGGCCCGTTGGCGTTCATGAACGAGTTGGTGGGCAGGTCGAGCGCCTTGAAGCCGGCCGGGACGTCCATGGCGGTGTCAGTACCCGCGGACCGGGTCGACGAGGTTGGCGAGTTTCCTGCCAAGCGCGAGGAGGCGGGCGTTTTCGAACGCGAGGTCGAGCGTCATCGGCATGTATTCGTCGTTGTCGTCCGAGGAGCAGTGCGGGGACAGGTACACGTTGGGCGCGCCCCACAGCGTCGATTCGGGGGGCAGGGGTTCGGGGTCGAATACGTCGAGGATCGCGCCGGAAAGGTGCCCCGAGCGCAGCGCTTTCTCCACCGCCCGCTGGTCGAGGACGGGGCCGCGGCCGATGTTGATGAGTCCGGTGCAGGGTTTCATCAGCGCCAACTCCGCGGCGCCGATCAGGTGCTTCGTATCGGGCGTCAGCGGCGCGGCCACAACGACCACGTCTGCTTTCGCAAGCAGCTTCTTCAGGTCCCGGATACCGTGCACCTTCTCCGCGTGCGGGTGCGGCTTGGGCGTGCGACGGATGCCGAACACGCGCATGCCCAGCGTGCGGCCGGCCCTGGCCATCGCGCCGCCCATGTCGCCCAGCCCCACCACGAGCAGGGTCTTGCCGCGAGGCGAACCCGTGAAAACCGGCTTCCACTCGCGACGCGCCTGCTGCGAGAAGATCTGCGGCACACGGGCGTTGAGCATGAGCAGGCTCATCAGGCCGAATTCGTAGACCTTCTTGACGTGCACGCCGCTGTTGTTGGTGAGCTTCAGGCCCGGGTGAATCCAGTCGAGCGGCATCAGGCTCTCGACGCCCGCGCCGATGACGTGGATCCAGGCCAGTTGCGGCGCGTCGATGGCGAGAGTGTGCAACGGGAAACGCTTGTCGAGCAGCGTGGCGGACGAGCACACGAGGCCGTTTGCCTTGCCGATCCAGCCTGAGATTCCGGCCAGGTCATGGCTGCACGAAGTGCCCACCAGCGCGCCGGCATCCTTGTTGCGCCTGCGGGCTGCGGCAACGCGGGCCGGGGTGATGCGGAATACCTCGGGCCGGGTGCTTCCGTCTTCGAAGTGGATGACTGGTTTCATGCGCTCATGGTCTGACTATTGCTCGTGGATTGATGGCGGGCAGGACATCCGTCAAATCAGTTTACAGGAGCTGTCCCTTGGGTAAGGTGCGGCGCTTCGCTCGGTTGCTCGCGGCGACGGAGTAAGATAAGTGAAATCACCGCACACGGGATCCGCCATGGACCGAAATCGCCGCACAGTCTTTGCCCTCGCCCTCGCAGCCGGACTCGCCAGCGGCTGCTCTTCGCTGGTCGAGCGCGTCGAACCGGTTGCGCAGGCCGACCGGATCGGGGTGTACGAAAGCGCCCCGCCCGGAAAAAAGCCCTACGTATCGGTCGGGCGGATCTGGGCGGGGCAGTGGAAGACCGCGTTCGGTCCCCCGCGTTACGCTACTGCCGAAGCCGGGGCGGCGGACCTGCGCAACCAGGCCGTCGCGCTGGGCGGCAACGCGGTGATGAATTTCGGCTGCTACCGCCTGGATCCAGCCTCGAAGCCGGACCTCGCCTGCAACGGGACGGTCGTCAAGTTCGCCGAATAGCCTTGCAGGCGGGCTGACCGCCGCCGTGGATGGATCGGGCGGTACCGAACAGATACAGCGGGCGAAGCAAAGCACAATCGCACCGATAGATCCGCCATTCCGGACCCGGATGGCGTGGAGGATCCCGATGGACCTGCCCGAAATCAATCCTGCCGCAAAGTACACGGACAGACGTGCGCTGTTGTTGTTGCTGGTGGCCGTCACCCTCGCACTTGCGTGGATCCTGCTGCCGTTCTACGGGGCGATCCTGTGGGGTTCGATCATCGCGTTGCTGTTCGCGCCGGTGAATCGCCGGCTGCTGGCCCGCCTGCGCGGGCGCCGCACTGCGGCGGCGTTGCTGACCCTGCTGATCGCACTGGTTCTCGTAGTGCTTCCCCTGGTGCTGGTAACGGCCGCGCTCACGCGCGAAGCCGCCGACCTCTACCAGCGCATCCATACGCGCGAGCTGAACCCCGGGCTCTTTTTCCACACCGCCTTCGACGCCCTGCCCGTGTGGGCCACCTCGCTGCTCGACCGGGTCGGGCTGGTGGACTTCGCCGCCCTCCAGCGGCGCCTCGCCGCGATGCTGACCCAGGCCAGCCAGTTGATCGCCTCGCAGGCCCTGGGCATAGGCCAGAACGCGCTCGGTTTCGTCGTGCGCCTGTTCATCACGCTGTACCTCGCCTTCTTCCTCATTCGCGACGGCGAGGACATTGCGCGCAAGGTGCTGCGCGCAATCCCGCTGGCGCCGGCGCACAAGAAGGAGTTGCTCGACAAGTTCGCCACCGTGATCCGAGCGACGGTCAGGGGCAACCTGCTGGTCGCGGCCATCCAGGGCGCACTCGGCGGCATCGCGTTCTGGTATCTCGACGTCAGCGGGGCGCTGCTGTGGGCGGTACTGATGGCATTCCTGTCGCTGGTGCCCGCTGTTGGCGCCGGCCTGGTATGGCTGCCGGTGGCAGCGTATTTCCTCATGATCGGCGCGGTCTGGCAGGGTGCTGCGCTCGCCGCCTACGGGGTCCTCGTGATCGGCCTGATCGACAACCTGCTGCGGCCGGTGCTGGTCGGCAAGGACACGCGCATGCCGGACTACGTGGTGCTGGTCTCGACCCTGGGCGGCATGGCGGTCTTCGGCATCAACGGATTCGTGCTGGGGCCCGCGATTGCGGCGATGTTCATCGCGGTCTGGCATATATATGCAGCGCCTGAGGCCGACCTGACCTTGAGAGGGGATTAGAATCGGCTGATCGCGCAGCCTGGAAACGCAATCCTCAGGAGTACGCCATGGCCGATTTGTGGGATAACCCGATGCGGACCGACGGCTTCGAGTTCGTCGAGTACGCCGCACCCGACCCGAAGGCGATGGGCGGGGTGTTCGAGCGGCTCGGGTTCAAGGCCATTGCACGGCATCGCCACAAGGACGTGACCCTGTACCGGCAGGGCGAGGTCAACTTCATCCTCAACGCCGAACCGGATTCGTTCGCGCAGCGCTTTGCGCGCCAGCACGGGCCGAGCATCTGCGCGATCGCATTCCGGGTGCAGGACGCGAAAACCGCCTACGAGCGCGCAGTCGGCCTCGGCGCATGGGGCTATGCGCAACACGCGGGCCCGGGAGAGCTGAACATTCCCGCAATCAAGGGCATCGGCGATTCGCTGATCTACCTTATCGACCGCTGGCGCGGCAAGAACGGCAAACAAACGGGCGAAATCGGCAACATCGGGTTCTATGACGTTGATTTCGAGCCGCTGCCGGGCGCCGAGTTGAATCCCCACGGCAACGGCCTGTCCTACATCGACCACCTGACGCACAACGTGCACAAGGGGCGCATGAAGGAGTGGGCGGACTTCTACGAGCGCCTGTTCAACTTTCGCGAGGTGCGCTACTTCGACATCGAAGGCCAGGTCACCGGCGTGAAGAGCAAGGCCATGACCAGCCCCTGCGGCAAGATCCGCATCCCGATCAACGAGGAAGGCACCGACAAGGCCGGCCAGATCCAGGAGTACCTGGACATGTACCACGGCGAGGGCATCCAGCACATCGCGCTGGGGTGCGGCGACCTCTACAGGACGGTCGACGCTATGCGCGCGGGCGGCGTGCGATTGCTCGACACGATCGACACTTACTACGAGCTCGTGGACAAGCGCATCCCCGGGCACGGCGAAAGCGTGGAAGAGCTGAAGAAGCGCAGGATCCTCATCGACGGGAAGGCCGGCGCGTTGCTGCTGCAGATCTTCACCGAGAACCAGCTCGGCCCGATCTTCTTCGAGTTCATCCAGCGCAAAGGGGACGAGGGATTCGGCGAGGGCAATTTCAAGGCGCTGTTCGAATCGATCGAGCTCGACCAGATCCGGCGCGGGGTGGTGCAGGCGCGCTGACGCCCGCCACCTTGCTCAGCAGGCCGGGCAGTGCCTGGCGAACCGTCCGTACACGCGCTTCGCGTTTCCGCTGAAGATCTTTTCCTTGTCCGCGCCGGTGAGCCAGCCCGCGTTGTCGATGTAGCGCTTGGTGTCGTCGTAGTAGAAGCCGGTCTCGGGGTCGATGCCGCGCACCGCGCCGACCACCTCCGACGCAAACAGGATGTTGTCGGCGGGGATCACTTTCAACAGGCAGTCGATGCCGGCCTGGTGGTACACGCAGGTGTCGAAGAACACGTTGTTTAGCAGCAACTCCTTGAGCGGCGGCAGGCCCATGTCCTGCGCGAGGCCGCGGTAGCGTCCCCAGTGGTAGGGCACCGCGCCGCCACCGTGCGGGATGATGAATTTCAGCGTCGGGAAGTCCTTGAACAGGTTTTTTTCGATCAACTGCATGAACGCCGTGGTGTCACCGTTGATGTAGTGCGCGCCGGTGGCGTGGAAGTTGGGGTTGCAGGAGCCGCTCACATGGATCATCGCCGGCACGTCGAGCTCCACCATCTTCTCGTACAGCGGGTACCACCACTTGTCGGTCAGCGGCGGGTCGGTCCAGTAGCCGCCGGAAGGGTCCGGGTTCAGGTTGCAGCCGATGAATCCGAATTCCTTCACGCAGCGCTCGAGTTCGGGGATGCAGTTCTTCGGGTTGACGCCGGGCGACTGCGGCAGCTGGCACACGCCGACGAAGTTGTTCGGGTACAGCGTGCAGACGCGATGAATCAGTTCGTTGCACTGTTCGGACCAGTACTGGCTGGTCAATTCGTTTCCGATATGGTGCCCCATGCCCATCGCGCGCGGCGAGAAGATCGTCAGGTTGGTGCCGCGCTCGCGCTGGATTTTCAACTGCGCGCCTTCCAGGCTCTGGCGGATCTGGTCGTCCGTGATGCCGAGACTGCCGCGCGAGGGAACCCAGGCGGGGTCTTTCGCGCCGGCGATCTGGTCGTCCCGGTAGTCCTGCAGCTGCTTCGGCGAGGTCGTGTAGTGCCCGTGGCAATCGATGATCATCCTGCGGTTCTCCGTTTCATTGCCCGAGCGTGCTTGTGATGTCGTCGAAAAGTTCATCGACGGTGTACTGGCGCGGGATCAGC
The DNA here is from genome assembly GCA_031408275.1 of Pseudomonadota bacterium. Classification (GTDB taxonomy): domain Bacteria; phylum Pseudomonadota; class Gammaproteobacteria; order Burkholderiales; family SG8-39; genus SZAS-79. The sequence continues at coordinate 1,203 of JANNWA010000257.1, read as the reverse complement.
CCCTGGGTGTACACGTAGTCAATCGCGACCTCGAGGTTGCGCCGGTTTGCCTCAAGCCCCATTGGCGAGGTGTCCAGCTCGCCCTGCACAGGCAGGCCCGCGGCCTTCTTGCTTTCGACGAGCAACCGGTAGAACTCGCGCACGGCCCCGGGATGGGCCTGCGAGACGGAGGACTTTACCGCCACCATGTGGTTGATCGGCAGCACGCCGGTGCGCTTGTGCCATTCGGCTGCGGCGGCATCGGCGTTCGGGATCAGCGTCTTGAGGCGCGGATCAGACCCGGCGCCCTCTGCGACCACGCCGGCGTCGACTTCGCCGGAAACCAGCAGGTCGGTAATGGTCTTGCCGGCGGGCGCGCGCTCCACATTCGGTGGGTCCCGGTACTCTGCAACGTGCGCATCCTCGAACGCCACCCAGCGCACCTTGGCGAGGTCGACGCCGTAGTCGCGCTGCAGGATCCCACGCAGCCAGGTCACTGTGGTCACCGAACTCGAGCGGATCGCCACGCGCTTGCCTTCGAGGTCCTGCGGGAACAGCTTCCCTCGTTCGGGGTTGTACATCAGGAACTTGTGCGGCAGCCGCCCGAAGATCACCGCGGGCATCAGTACCAGCGGCTTGCCGTGCGCCTTGGCCATCAGGAAAGTCACGATGGCCAGCTCGCAGATGTCGAATTCCAGGTCTCGCACGGCACGTTTGAACGCACTGTGAGGGGGCGTCGCGTCGGCAAAATCGAGCACGGAGTGCTCCGTTCTCAGCCGGCCCTGCCGGAAAGCGCGGGTGTTCGGGTAATCGCCCAGCAGGGTGCTCAGGCGAGGAAGCGGCTGCGCCGTCATCGGGAGCATTCCATTATGGCTTGTCTTCCAACAACGATGGATCCTGCAAGACGGGCACCTGCCCCGGGGGCGGGTTGGCGATGGCTTCCTCCAGCGTGTGGGCCCAGCGCCAGTCGCTGGCCGGGCGGGCTTTTTCGTGGTCGCCCAGCTGGTCGAGGCCCCAGTAGATTTCGAGCTGGTGCCCGTCCGGGTCGGAGAATTCGACCGCGATCTGCACGCCGGCCCGGCGCCGGCCCTCGAAAGTGATCGGCACGCCCATCTCGCGCAGGCGCCGGCGGGCGAGGAACACCTCGTCCAGCGTCGCCACCTCGAAGGCCATGTGGTGCATCTCGTTGCCCGTGGACTCGGCGGCCATGGCACCCACCAGGGC
>JANNWA010000256.1:0-2281 GCA_031408275.1 Pseudomonadota bacterium | reverse complement strand
CCTGTTCATCTGCACTTCCTGCTCGCGCGTACTCAAACAGCTGGACTTCCTGCATCGCGCGGCACCGCAGTATCCCGGCCCGGACGACGACGGCGAGCGCAAGCCCTGAGAGGCGGAGAATGGAGATCAAGGCACTCACGTTCGACACCGGCGGGACCATCCTCGACTGGCACGGCGGAATCAGCCGCGCGTTTGCCGCAGCCGGTGCGCGCCGTGGATTGACCGCGGACTGGGCGGCGGTCACAAACGACTACCGCCGCCGCTCGCTGCAGGGCATCGTGGGCCAAGTGAAGCCCGCATTCAACTTCGACGATGTCCACCGGCGCATGCTCGATGCGGTCATCGCCGACCACAAGCTCGACGCCCTGACCGCGGAGGATCGCGACGGGATCTGGCGGACCTGGCATGCACTGGACGCGTGGCCCGATTTTCCCGCGGCGCTCGCCCGGCTGAGGAGAAAGTATGTCGTGGCCTCGTTCACCCTGCTCACCACGTCGCTGGTGATCGACGTGTCGCGGCGGAACGGCTTCGACTGGGACGCGATCATTTCCTGCGAGATGATCGGCGTATACAAGACCCGCCCGGAGGCGTACCACACCGCCGCCAGGTGGCTGCAGTTGGATCCCTCCGAAATCCTGATGGTGGCCTGCCACAACTTCGACCTGAACGCGGCCCTCGAGTGCGGCTACAAGACGGCGTTCGTGAAGCGGCCGACCGAATGGGGGCCCGGCGGGCCGCCGGACCCGGTGCCCAACCCGGCGCATACGCTGGTGGTGGACGCCTTCCCCGAGCTCGCGGCGCGGCTCGGGGCCTAGGGGCGGGAACGGCTACTTCTTCATTTCGTCTTTCTTCATCATCCCGTCCTTCATCATCCCGTCCTTCTTCATCGCGTCCTTTTTCATCGCGTCCTTCTTCATTTCGTCTTTCTTCATCATTCCGTCCTTCTTCATGTCGTCCTTCTGGGCGCCGGCATGCGACGCGGCGATGGCGGGGACACTGACGGCAGCCATGCTGGCGGCAAGCAACATCGTCACGAGCTTGTTCATTTGATACTCCTCGATGGGTGGGTTGAAAGTACTGCGGGAAATGCGAGTGGTACGCCTTATGAACCGCCGAACCAGTTGTAGCCCTGGTCTTCCCAGTAGCCGCCCGGGTTCGTGTTCGAGACCGTGATCGCCATGATGTGCTTGGGGTTCTTGTAGCCGAGCTTGGTCGGCATCCGCAGCTTCATGGGAAACCCGTATTTCGGCAGCAGGATCTGGTCGGCGAAGCGCAGCGTGAGCTGGGTCTGCGGGTGCAGCGCCGTGGCCATGTCGATGCTGGTGTGGTAATCGTCGCCGCACTTGAAACCGACGTACTTTGCCGTCGTATCGGCGCCGATGCGGGCGAGGAAGTCGGAGAACCGAACCCCGCCCCATTTTCCGATGGCGCTCCAGCCTTCCACGCAGATGTGGCGAGTGACCTGCGACACCTGCGGCAACGCGTAAAGCTCGGGCAGCGTCCAGGGCTTCTTTTCGCGGACGAGGCCGGCCAGCTCGAGCTTGTAGCCCTGCCCGTCGATCATGCGGACCTCGTCCTCGCCATAATAGGCGTTGAACGGAAACGGCGTGGTGATCGCGCTCTCGGGGAACTCCGGCGCGAGGCGCTTTGGGTCGAACAGCCAGGACTGCACACCGTCGTTCCAACCCGACATGCCGGTGAGCACTTTCTGCACCGATTCGTCGTCGGTGAGGTCGCACCCCGACAGCAATGCGAGCGCCCCGACTGACAGGCTGCGCCTCAGGAACAGCCGGCGCTCGAGCATCTCGATGGCCGGAGTCCGGTGGGCGATGAAACTGTCGCCCATGCTCGTGGATTTCTTCATGCCGCCCTCCGGGCCCGGCCGGTGATCATGGTCGGGAAAGTGCGCGGGACGAGGACCACCATGGCGACGTGCACGGCCACGATGCCCACAGTGGCCGCCATCGCGAGGAAATGCACCACGCGCGCGTTGTCGAAGTCGCCCATCAGCCAGGCCAGCCAATACAGTTGCACCGGCTTCCAGATCGCGAGGCCCGAAAGCACCAGCACCACCAGGGCAACGATCAGGGAAACGTAAGCCGCACGCTGCGCGGCGTTGTAGACCGAGAGATCTTCATGGGCGAGTTTGCCGCGCATTGCCCCAAGCACGTCGCGCAGCACGGCGCCGGGCGTGATCGGGAGGAGCTTGCGCCTGAAATGGCCCGACACCAGGCCGTAGGCAAGGTAGACGAGCCCGTTCAGGGCGAACAGCCACATCGCC
>JANNWA010000255.1:0-5934 GCA_031408275.1 Pseudomonadota bacterium | reverse complement strand
CCTCGCGGTGCCGCCCTAACCAAGCAGTAGCCCGGCGCGTTACGCGCCTGTTTTTTCAAAACCCGCGGCGAGGCTGAGCCGAGCCCGGGGAAAAACGGAACGGGGAATCCCATGATCGTAGATGTCAAAGTACCGCAGTTGTCCGAATCGGTGTCCGAAGCCACGCTGCTTTCCTGGCACAAGAAGGAAGGCGAGGCCGTCACCCGCGACGAGAACCTGATCGACATCGAGACCGACAAGGTCGTGATGGAGCTGCCCGCGCCGGTGTCAGGCGTGCTGGTGAAGATCATCAAGGGCGAGAAAGGCCTGGTCGGCTCCGGCGAAGTGATCGCCCGGATCGACACCGAAGCCAAGGCCAGCTTCGCTTCGGCCGCGCCGCAGGCCGCTGCGCCCGCAGCGCCCGCGGCGGTTGCAGCCCTTGCGCCTCCCCCTGCGCCGGCGGCCCCGTCCGGTGCACCCGTGATGCCGGCAGCACAGAAGATCGCCGCCGAAAAAGGCATCTCCACCTCCACGATCGCCGGCACCGGCCGCGACGGCCGCGTCACCAAGGGCGACGTGCTGCAGGCCGCGCAGTTGCCTGCAGCAGCGCCCACTGCAGCGCCAGCGCCGGCACCCGCCGCCCGTCCTGCCGCAGCCCTGCCGCAACCGCCTTCGCCCGTCAGCCTCGACGCTGCGCTCGCCAACCGGCCCGAGCAGCGCGTGCCGATGTCGCGCCTGCGCGCGCGCATTGCCGAGCGCCTCGTGCAGTCGCAGTCCACCGCCGCGATCCTCACGACCTTCAACGAGGTCAACATGCAGCCGGTGATGGACATGAGGAAGAAATACCAGGAGCGCTTCGAGAAGGAGCACGGCGTGAAGCTCGGCTTCATGTCCTTCTTCGTCAAAGCCGTGGTCGCCGCCCTGAAAAAGTATCCGGTCGTGAACGCGTCCGTGGACGGCAACGACATCGTCTACCACGGCTACTTCGATATCGGCATCGCGGTGGGCAGCCCAAGGGGCCTGGTGGTGCCGATCCTGCGCGACTGCGACCAGCTAGGCTTTTCCGGCGTCGAGAAGAAGATCGCCGAATACGGCAAGAAGGCCGGCGACGGCAAGCTCTCGATCGAGGACCTCACTGGAGGCACGTTCTCCATCTCCAACGGGGGGACGTTCGGTTCGATGCTCTCGACCCCGATCATCAACCCGCCGCAGTCGGCGATCCTCGGAGTGCACGCGACCAAGGACCGCGCCGTGGTCGAGAACGGCCAGGTGGTGGTGCGCCCGATGAACTATTTCGCCCTCTCCTACGACCATCGCATCATCGACGGCCGCGAGGCGGTGCTGTTCCTCGTGGCGGTGAAGGAGGCCCTCGAGGATCCGGCTCGCCTCCTGATCGAGGTCTGACATGGCCCAGTCCTTCGATGTGGTGGTGATCGGCTCGGGGCCTGCGGGTTACATCGCCGCGATCCGCGCGGCGCAGCTCGGCCTCTCCACGGCCTGCGTGGAGGACTGGAAGTCGCCCAAAGGGGAACTGCGCCTGGGCGGCACCTGCCTCAACGTGGGCTGCATCCCCTCCAAGGCGCTGCTCGAATCCTCCGAGAATTACGAACGCGTCACGGAGAAATTCAAAGTCCACGGCATCACGGCGACCGGGGTGAAGCTCGACCTCGCGACGCTGCTGGAGCGCAAGGAAAAGATCGTCGCCAAGATGACCTCGGGGATCGCGGGCCTGTTCAAGAAGAACAAGGTCGCCTGGCTGCAGGGGCGCGGCAAGCTCGCGGGCAACGGCGCCGATGGCTGGCAGGTCGAAGTCTCGGGCGCGAAGGGCACGGACAAGGTCGCCGCCAAGCACGTGATCGTCGCCACCGGCTCCAAGGCGCGCCATCTGCCCGACCTGCCGGTGGACAACGTGCTGGTCTGCGACAACGAGGGGGCGCTTTCGTTCGATGCCGTCCCGCCGCGCCTGGGCGTGATCGGCGCGGGCGTCATCGGCCTGGAACTGGGCAGCGTGTGGCGCCGCCTGGGATCGAAGGTAAAAATCATCGAGGCGCTGCCGGCCTTCCTCGGCGCGGCGGACGAGTCTGTTGCCGCCGAGGCCTGGAAGATATTCACCAAGGAGCAGGGGCTCGACATCGAGCTCGGCATAAAGATCACGGCGGTGAAGAAGGGCAGGAAAGAGGTGACCGTCGAATACACCGGCGCGGACGGCGCGGCGAAGAAACTCGAGTGCGACCGGCTGATCGTGTCGATCGGGCGCGTTCCCAACACCGACGGATTGGGCGCCGACGGCGTGGGCCTGAAGGTGGATGCGCGCGGGTTCATCGAGGTGGACGGCCACTGCCGCACCAACCTGCCGAACGTGTGGGCCGTCGGCGATGTGGTGCGCGGCCCGATGCTCGCGCACAAGGGCGAGGAAGAGGGCGTCATGGTGGCCGAGATCATCGCCGGCCAGAAGGGCCACGTGAACTACGACACCATCCCCTGGGTCATCTACACCGCCCCGGAGATCGCCTGGGTGGGCAAGACCGAGCAGCAGCTCAAGGCCGAGGGCATCGAGTATCGCGCGGGGCGCTTCCCGTTTGCCTACAACGGGCGCGCACTGGGGCGGGACGAGCCCGAAGGCTTCGTCAAGATGCTCGCGGACGCGAAGACCGACCGCATCCTCGGGGTTCACGTCATCGGGGGGCAGGCCTCCGAGCTGATCGCCGAGGCCGTGGTCGCGATGGAGTTCTCGGCCTCGGCGGAGGACATCGCGCGCATCTGCCACGCGCACCCGTCTATGTCGGAAGCCATGCACGAGGCCGCGCTCGCCGTCGACAAGCGCTCGCTGAACAGCTAGATGCCGCGCAGTTGAACGTGCCGCCGCCGCAAGGGTCGCCGCTGGATGCGTGACAGCGCACTCGATGCCGACCTGCAGTCGCAGGAGCAGGCCGACGGCGCCCGCCTGGACGTCGTTTCCCTTTACCAGCAAAGCCTCGCGAAGCGCGGGTTCGTGTCCGATGCGGCGCAGTGGCGCGCCGTGGAACAACTGCAGCGCCTCTACGACGAATGGTCCGCGTACAAGGCGCGCCGCAACACCGCCTGGAAGCGGGCGTTGGTCAAGCCCGATTTGCCGCGCGGCGTCTACCTGTGGGGCGGGGTGGGGCGCGGCAAGAGCTTCCTCATGGATTCGTTCTACCTGTGCGTGCCGCTGGTGCGCAAGCGCCGGGTGCACTTCCACCACTTCATGCGCGAGATCCATCGCGAGCTGAACGAGGCCAGGGGCACCGAAGACCCGATCGCCGCGGTGGCTGCCCGCGTCGCCAAGCGCTACCGGCTGATCTGCTTCGACGAGTTCCACGTCTCGGACATCGCCGACGCGATGATCCTGGGCCGGTTCCTCGACCAGGTCATGGGGCGGGGGGTGGTGTTCTGCATGACCAGCAACTACTCGCCCGACCAGCTCTACCCCCACGGGCTGCAGCGGGAGCGGTTCCTGCCCACGATCGAGCTGATCAAGGGCCGCATGGACGTGCTGGAGGTGGACGCGGGCAACGACTACCGCCGCCGGGCCCTGGAGCAGGTCAAGGTCTACCACACCCCGCTGGACGCGGCCGCCGAGGCGGCGCTCGCGCGGATTTTCGCCAGCCTCAGGGACGTCGAGGAGGAGAGCCACCCGCTCGACGTGGAGGGACGCGAGATCCCGTATCGCAAGCGGGCCGGCGGGCTGGTCTGGTTCGACTTCGACGTGCTGTGCGGCGGGGCGCGCTCGTACACCGATTACGTCGACCTGACCAAGCGCTTCCATACGGTTATCCTCTCGGGCATCCCGCGCATCGCGGCGAAGAATGCGGACTCCGCGCGGCGCTTCACCTGGCTGGTGGACGTGTTCTACGACGAGCGCGTGAAGCTGATCTGCTCGGCGCAGGCGCTGCCGGAAGATCTGTACACAGCCGGCGCCAGGGGGGAGACCGCAAGCGTGGAGTTTTCGCGCACGGTGAGCCGCCTGACCGAGATGCAGTCGCTCGATTACCTTCAGGCCGACAGGCCCAAGCGCTAGGATTCGATTACGGAGAGGAAAATGGAAAAATTCAGGGCGTACAAGATCACCGAGGTCGACAAGAAGGCCACTGCCGCGTTCACCGACTTCACGCTCGAGCAGCTCGATCCGGGCGAGGTCGTGGTGCGCGTCGCGTATTCGGACGTCAACTTCAAGGATGCGCTGGCGGCGACCGGCAAGGGCCGGATCCTGCTGCGCCCGGAGTGCATCGGGGGCATCGACCTGTCGGGCACCGTGGTCTCGTCCACCGACGCGCGCTTTGCCAAGGGCGACGCGGTGCTGGCGACCGGGTTCGACCTCGGGGTCAAGCACCACGGCGGCTATGCCGAGTACGCGCGGGTGCCGGCCGACTGGCTGGTGAAGATCCCGCAGGGCATGAGCCTGTTCGAAGCCATGGCGTTCGGCACCGCCGGCTTCACCGCGGGCCTGGGCATCGTGCGGATGGAGCAGAACGGCCTCAAGCCCTCCAACGGCCCCGTGATCGTGAACGGCGCCACCGGCGGGGTGGGCTCGATAGCCATCGACGTGCTGTCGCGCCTGGGCTATCACGTGGTCGCGCTGACCGGCAAGGAAGGCGAGGCCGATTACCTCAGGAAGCTGGGGGCCAAGGAGGTGATGCTGCGCCAGAGCATCGATTTGACGAAGATTCGGCCGCTCGACAAGGCGCAATGGGCGGGCGCCGTGGACAACCTCGGCGGCGAGGTCCTCGCCTGGATGGCGAGCACGATGAAGGTCGGCGGCACCATAGCCTCGATCGGCCTGGCGGCCAGCCCGTCGCTGAGCACCACGGTGCTGCCCTTCATCCTGCGCGGGGCGAGCCTGCTCGGCATCGACTCTGTGAACTGCCCGATGCCCCTGCGCCAGGAAGTCTGGCGGCGCCTCGCCACCGACATGCGGCCGGCGCACCTCAAGGAAATGACCAAGACCGTGGCGTTCGACCAGCTGCCGACGGTGTTCAACGCCTTCATCGAGGCGAAGGCCACCGGCCGGACGGTGGTGGATATGGCGGGGTAATGGGAATCACTCTCTAGAAAAGCCTGAGCGTAATTTACTTTCCCCAGTCTCCTGAGTTTAAGAAAGTCTTGGTTTGCGCGGTCGCGCAAACCTTACTTTCTCAAACTCAGGATATATATAAGTTCAAAATTGGCAAAATAGCTGAACGAAGAACTGGAGGTGACAATGCCCACCATCAAAGAGTTCCACCGCCGCTCGATCCAGGACAAGGAAGGGTTCTGGGGGGACGAAGCGAAGCGGATCTACTGGCACAAACCGTTCTCGAAGGTCCTCGATTTCTCGCGCCCGCCCTTCGCCAAATGGTTCATCGGCGGCGAGACTAATCTCTGCCACAACGCGGTCGACCGGCACCTGGCCGAACGCGGCGACCAGAAGGCGCTGGTGTGGATCTCGACCGAGGTGGACAAGGAAGAAAGCTATACCTACCGGCAGCTTCACGCGGAGGTGCAGCGCGCCGCCGCGATGATGATTTCGCTCGGCGTGGGCCGCGGCGACCGGGTGATCATCTACATGCCCAATACGCCCGAGGCCGTGTTTGCGATCCTCGCCTGCGCGCGGATCGGCGCGGTCCACTCGGTGGTGTTCGGCGGCTTTGCCGCGGCGAGCCTCGCCGCGCGCATCGACGACGCGAAGCCCGCGCTCATGGTTACGTCGGATGGCGGCAGCCGCATGGGCAGGCCCGTCCTCTACAAGGCGCTGGTCGACGAGTCGATCAAGCTGGCGAAGTTCCCGCCCAAGAGCGTGCTGATCTTCCGCCGGGGGCTGGACTCGAACATGCCGGTGGTGGCCGGGCGCGACGTGGACTGGGTGGAGCTCGCGGCCAGGCACACGGGCGCGCAGGTTCCGTGCGCTTGGATGGAATCGAACGAGCCTTCGTACATCCTCTACACGTCCGGCACCAC
>JANNWA010000254.1:0-5723 GCA_031408275.1 Pseudomonadota bacterium | reverse complement strand
CCGGCGTGCCCTGGTGCATGGAAAACCTCGGCAAGAACTGGACGGTCATCTATGCCGATTACGCATGGGGCCAGAGCCACTTCCAGGAGACCAAGGCCATCGTCGAAAGGCTGGGTGGAAAAGTGGTCGGGAACATTCCGGTGCCGCTGGACGCGAAGGACTTCGTTCCCTACCTGACCCAGATCCCGGGCGAGACCCAGGTCGTGTTCTCCATTTTCTTCGGCTCCCTGTCGGTGGCGTTCTACACGCAGGCGAAGTCGATGGGCATCGGCAACAAGATGAAGATGTACTCGGTGAGCGGAACGCTCGAGGCGATCGCGCCCGCCGACATCGAAGGCGCGGCCGAAGGCGTCTACATCCTTGAGAACTTCCCCCGGGTACTGAAGTACAAGGACGACGCGTTCCACAAGGAGCACAACAAGATCATGGAGATCGACGACGTCGACGCGCGCGAGGGCGGGAGCAAGCGCGTGATGGCCAAGAGCCATGCGTGGCAGTCGTGGGAAGACCTGTTCACGCTCAAAGCGGCGATCGAGAAGTCGGGCTACAAAACGCGCAAGGACACCGAGGGCGTGATCCGCGCGCTCGAGGGCCTGCAGATGAAGAATTCCCTCGGCCACCCGCAGGGCGACAAGCTGCTGCGCAAGGAGGACCACATCGGCATCCTCGATTGCTACATCAGCCGCATCGAGAACGGGCGCTTCGAGGTCAAGAAAAAGATACTCAAGGAAGACCTCGCGAAGAACATGCCGGTTCGGCACGACCTGTCGAAGATGCCCGCGTGAGATCGGTCGCGGCCTCGTGACGGCTGAAACGGGGAGGGTTCCTTTGGGCATGCTGCGCTCCGGGTTCGAGCTGCACCAGCCGCCGGTCGCGGCGCTGCAGTCTTTCATGACTCCGGTCGCCGACATGTTCTACGTCCTGCATCTGGGCGTGGCCGACATGTCTGCGAGGCAGTGGTCGCTCGAGATCGGCGGACTGGTCGAGAAGCCGGCGAAATTGACCTGGGCTGCGCTGCAGGAGCTGCCGGCCCGTCGTATTGTCGCCGCGCATGAGTGCGCGGGCAGCCCCTTGTTCCCGAAGAAACCGGTACGCAGGGTCGGCAACGTCGAGTGGGGGGGCGTTTCGCTGGCGGCGGTCCTTGCCGCGGCCGGGGTCATGCCGCGCGCCCGCTACGTCTGGTCAACGGGTGCCGACACCGGGACGTTCAACGGCGTTCATCACCCCTGCTACCAGAAGGACCTGCCGATCGAGAAAGCGCTTGCGCAAGAAACTTTGATCGCAACGCACATCAACGGAGAGCCGTTGTCGCCCGAGCGTGGCGGCCCTGCCCGCCTGATCGTGCCCGGCTTCTACGGCACCAATTCGACCAAGTGGCTGACCCGGTTGGAATTACGCGAAGAACGCTCTCCGGGCCATTTCACCACGACGCTCTACAACGACCTGATCGAAAGCGGCGGCAAGACTCACCTGAAGCCCGTCTGGGCCATCGCTCCGCATTCGTTGATCGTTTCCCATCGGGACGCTGCGCCGGTGGCCGCGGGTGTGCAGAGGATCGAGGGTTGGGCCTGGGCAGGCTCCGGGGCAGCGCAGGTGGAAGTCAGCGTTGACGCCGGCGACAGCTGGCGGGTGGCGCGGTTGGACCGCCGCGTGGATTTTTCCTGGCAGAGATTCTCTATCGACGTGGACCTGCCGCCAGGACAGCATCGTCTGCTTTGCCGGGCCACCGCAAACGATGGAGCCGTGCAGCCCGGGCACGACGCGCGCAATGAATGGTTTTCCATTGGCATCGAAGCATTCGCAGCAGAGAAACACACAGGGGACTTGCCGTCATGACTACCGTACTCCCGAAATTCAAGGCTGCCGCGATGCACGTGGCGCCCATCTTCATGGACACCAAGGCGACAGTCGACAAGGCCTGCTCGCTCATCAAGGAGGCCGCGAGCAACGGGGCGCGCCTGATCGCCTTCCCCGAGACCTTCATCCCCGCGTTCCCGATCTGGACCGCCGTGCGGGCGCCGATCGAGAACCATGACTTCTTCCGGCGGCTGATGCTGGCGGCGATCCGCGTGCCGGGCCCCGAGATCACGCGGATCGCGCAGGCGGCCCGGGCCAGCAAGGTGTTCGTGTCGATGGGCCTGAACGAGGGCACGGACGCCAGCCTGGGCTGCGTGTGGAACAGCAACGTCCTGTTCGGCGATGACGGCAGCATACTCAACCATCATCGCAAGCTCGTTCCGACGTTCTACGAGAAACTTGTCTGGGCCCCGGGAGACGGCAAGGGGCTGCACGTTTCCCCCACGGAAATCGGCCGCATCGGCATGCTTATCTGCGGGGAGAACACCAACCCGCTTGCGCGGTACGCATTGATCGCGCAAGGAGAGCAGGTGCACATTTCGTCCTATCCGCCGATCTGGCCCACCCGGCCCCCGGGCGAGGCCGGCGCGTACGACATCGAGTCGGCGATCCGGATCCGCGCGGGCGCGCACTCGTTCGAGGGCAAGGTGTTCAACATCGTGGCTTCCGCGTACTTCGACCGCGAAACGCGCGATGCGATTGCCAACGGCGAGCCCAAGGTGGCGGCGATCCTCGACAACACGCCGAGAAGCATTTCGGTCGTTCTCGGGCCCGACGGCACGCCCATCACCAAGGCGCTGCGGGACGAAGAGGGGATCCTCTATGCGGACATCGACGTGTCGCAGTGCGTCGAGCCGAAGCAGTTTCACGACGTGGTCGGGTACTACAACCGCTTCGATATCTTCAAGCTGACTGTCGATCGGACACGACGCCCGCCCGCGTACTTTGAGGACGCGGCCTTCGAGCAGCCGGACGCCCAGGCGGCGCGTGCGCCGGCAGCCGAGCCGGCGGCGCAGTTGCTGGCGATGAAGTGATTGCGTTCCAAACCAACTTTCCAAGGAGTCAGCCATGAGCAAAAAGCGGAATGTCGACGGTGTGCAAGGCGCGATCTCACACTCCCTCGGGCGATGTGTTTGCGGACAGCAGCATTCGGCGCCTGAGCTGCGCGCGCTGGCGCGGGGCTCGAACAGCGAGGAAAGGGCTCTTTCCGCGGGGATGGATGAAGCGGTCTTCACGGGGATGTTCCCCGATCCCGCTTTTCGCCGGAAATTTCTCAAGGCAGTCGGCGCCGGTACCGCCCTGTCCGCGATGTCTGCGATGATCCCGCTGGATTCGCTCAAGGCGTTCGCGCAGGACACACGCACCCAGGGGCCGCTCGAAAAGAAGGCGCTCAACGTCGGATTCCTGCCGATCACCTGTGCCACCCCGCTGATCTATGGCGAGCAGCTCGGCCTGTTCACGCGCCAGGGGCTGGACGTCAAGCTGCAGAAGGTCGCCGGTATTGCGCTGATCCGGGACAAGATGATCAACGGCGAACTGGACTTCTCGCAGCAGGTCATGCCGGTCGCGCTGACCATGACCGCAGGGCTTGGCTCCGCCCCCGTGCCCACCCGGGTGCTCACCATCCTCAACCAGCACGGCAATTCGCTGGTGCTGGCGATGAAACACAAGGACAACCGCAATCCCAGGAACTGGAAGGGATTCAAGTTCGCGATCCCGTTCGATAGCTCCCACCAGGCGCTGCAACTGCGGTACTACCTCGCCGAGAACGGTCTTGACCCGGACAAGGACGTCTCGTTTCGCGTGGTGCCGCCGAGCGAATACGTTTCCAACCTGCGCACCGGAAACGTCGACGGTTTCTTCGGCGGTGAACCCGGGGGGCAGCGTGCGGTATATGAGGGTGCGGGATTCATCCACCTGCTGTCGCGGGACATCTGGAAAGGCCATCCTTGCTGCTCGGTGACGGCCTCCGAGGCCTTCATCAGCAAGAATCCGAACACTTTCCTCGCGTTCTACAGGGCCATCGTCGGGGCGAGCCTGCATGTATCGGACCCGAAGAACCGCGCCGGCATGGCCAAGGTCCTGGCTCAGCCGAACTACCTGAACCAGCCTGAAGTCGTCGTCGACCAGGTCATCACAGGCAAGTACGCGGACGGCCTGGGCAACATCAAGAACGTCCCCGACCGGGTCGACTTCCAGCCCTACCCGCATTACTCGATGGCGGTCTGGATGATGACCCAGATGCGGCGCTGGAACATGATCAAGCAGGACATCGACTACAAGAAGCTTGCGGAGCAGGTCATGCTGGCCACTGACGCGAGGCGACTCATGGGCGAACTTGGCGTTCAGGCGCCGGCGCCCGGGTTCCGCAAGGAAACGATCCTCGGCAAGGAGTTCGACTCGAACCGCCCCGAGGAATACCTCAAGCGTCAGATGACCAAGGCCTGACCGCATGAAAGGCTTGTTTGATCGGCCGTGGGTGCTCTCGCTGCTCCTGTTTGCAGCGTTTGTCCTGGTTTGGCATCTGGCGACCGGAGGCGGCGCCGCTAGCCAGGCTCCGGTCGATCCGGAGTACGCAAAACTGATCGGCCAGAGCGGTCCTGCGCAGGGCCAGTCGGCGATGCCGACGCCCATGGACGTTGTTCGCCGTTCCGGGGAGTTGCTGAGTCATGCGTTCGACCGGCACGGCACCAATGATCTGGGCATCGGCTGGCACCTTGTGCATTCGCTTGCTAGGGTGCTTGGCGGCTATGCCATTGCCGTCGTCGTTGCGGTGCCGCTGGGTTTTGCCATCGGCCTGGTTCCCAAGCTGTACGCCGCGCTCAATCCGTTCATTCAAGTGCTCAAGCCCGTGTCGCCGCTCGCCTGGATGCCGCTCGCGCTCTACACGCTGAAAGACAGCGGCGCTTCGGCGATCTTCATCATTTTCATCTGCTCGGTCTGGCCCCTGCTGATCAACACCGCTTTCGGGGTCTCCGCGGTGCGGCAGGATTGGCTCAACGTTTCGCGCGTGCTCGGCCTGAGCGTCTGGGCCCGGATCCGGCACATTGTCTTTCCCGCGGCGGTGCCCATGATCCTCACCGGGATGCGCATTTCGATCGGCACCGCCTGGTTCGTGATCGTGGCCGCCGAGATGGTTGTCGGGCAGTCGGGAATCGGCTATTTCATCTGGAACGAATGGAACAACCTCCAGATCGCCAGCATGATCACCGCGATCGTGCTGATCGGGCTGGTCGGGTTGGGGCTCGATTCCCTGCTCGCGCTGATGACGCGCCTGCTGGCCTTCCAGGAATGAGGCGCCAATGAGTTCCTCCCTGCAGATCAAGGGCGTTTCGGTCGTATTCAATACCAAGAAGGGGCCGTTTCACGCCATCGAATCCGTCGATCTCGACGTCGCACCGGGCGAATTCGTCTGCCTGATCGGCCACTCGGGGTGCGGCAAGAGCACGCTTCTGAATCTGATCGCGGGGTTGAATCTGCCGACTTCGGGCCAGCTCTTATGTGACAACAGCCTGATCGTCGGCCCGGGCCCGGACCGCGGCGTGGTCTTCCAGCAGCACTCCCTGCTTCCCTGGAAGACCTGCTACGAGAACGTGCACCTGGGGGTGCGGCGCGTGTTTGGCGCCGCCGAAGATGCAGCGGCGCTGCGACGGCGTACCGAGCACGCCTTGAACCTGGTCCATCTCGAGGACGCGTCGGCAAAGTACCCGTTCGAGATATCCGGGGGCATGAAGCAGCGGGTCGGCATAGCGCGGGCCCTGGCAATCGAGCCTCGCGTCCTGCTGTTGGACGAGCCGTTCGGCGCGCTCGATGCGCTTACCCGCGCCTCGCTGCAGGACGAGCTGATGCGCATCGTCGGCCAGACC
>JANNWA010000253.1:0-4998 GCA_031408275.1 Pseudomonadota bacterium | reverse complement strand
CCCATGTGCTTGGCGACCTTCGCGCCCGCGGCGGCCGCGACGATCGCCGCCGCCGTGGACACGTTGAAGGTGTGGGCCGAGTCGCCGCCCGTGCCGCAGGTGTCGACCAGGTGCGTGTCGTCGCCGACCTCCACCTGCGTGGCGAATTCGCGCATGACCTGCGCCGCCGCGGAAATTTCCCCGATGGTTTCCTTCTTCACGCGCAGCCCCATCACGAACCCGGCGATCTGCGCCGGCGTCAGTTCGCCGCTCATGATCTGGCGCATGACGTGCAGCATCTCGTCGTGGAAGATTTCACGATGCTCGACGGTTCTCTGGAGTGCTTGCGCTACGGTGATTTTCATGTGCCTCGCCCCTGCAGGAAATTTTTGAGCAATTGGTGGCCGTGCTCGGTCAGGATGGCCTCGGGATGGAACTGCACGCCCTCGACCTCGAGCGTTTTATGCCGCACACCCATGATCTCACCATCCTCCGAGCGTGCCGTGATCTCGAGGCAGTCGGGAATGGTTTCGCGCTCGATGACCAGCGAGTGGTAGCGCGTCGCGACGAACCCGGCCGGCAGGCCGCGAAACACGCCCTGGCCCGCGTGCTCGATGCGCGAGGTCTTGCCGTGCATCACCTGCCTCGCGCGCACGACCCTGCCCCCGAACGCCTGGCCGATGGCCTGGTGGCCCAGGCACACCCCGAGGATGGGGACGCGCCCGGAGAGTCTTTTTATCAGCGCAAGCGTGATGCCCGCCTCGGTGGGGGTGCACGGCCCGGGCGACAGCACGATGCGCGCCGGGTTCATACGCTCGACTTCGTCCACCGCGATCTCGTCGTTGCGAAACACCCGGACGTCCTCGCCGAGTTCGCCCAGGTACTGGACGAGGTTGTAGGTGAAGGAGTCGTAGTTGTCGATCATCAACAGCATGGCGCCCTCCTAGGCCGCGACCGGCTGCTCGGTCTCGGCGAGCGCCGTTTCGGCGGCACGCAGCACGGCGCGCATCTTGTGGAGGGTCTCCTGGTACTCGGACTCGGGGTCCGAATCGGCCACGATGCCGGCAGCGGCCTGCACGTGCAGCGTGCCGTCCTTGACCACGGCCGTGCGGATCGCGATCGCGAGGTCCATGTCGCCGTTGAATCCGAGGTAGCCGACCGCGCCACTGTACAGGCCGCGCTTGATCGGCTCGAACTCGTCGATGATTTCCATCGCCCGAACCTTGGGTGCGCCGCTGATGGTGCCCGCAGGGAAAGTCGCCTTCAGCACGTCGAAGGCGTCCAGGCCCGGGGCCAGCGTGCCTTCGCAATTCGAGACGATGTGCATGACGTGCGAGTAGCGCTCGACCGTCATCGACTCGGTGACTTTGACGCTGCCGATTTTGGCGACGCGGCCGACGTCGTTGCGCCCCAGGTCGATCAGCATCACGTGCTCGGCGCGCTCCTTGGGGTCGGCGAGCAGTTCCTTTGCAGCCTGCTGGTCCTCGGCGTACGTCTTGCCGCGGGGCCGCGTGCCCGCGATCGGCCGCAGCGTGACCGTGTCGCCCTCCAGCCGCACGAGGATTTCGGGCGATGCGCCCACCACGTGATGGTCGCCGAGGTCGAAGTAGAACATGTAGGGAGAAGGATTCAGCCCGCGCAGCGACCGGTACAGCGCGAACGGCGGCGCGGTAAACCTGCGCGACATGCGCTGCGAGATCTGGATCTGCATCGCGTCGCCCGCGTAGATGTACTCCTTGGTCTTCTTCACCGCGTCGATGAAGGCTTCCTTCGTGACCGAGGCATGCACCGAATCGTCCCCCGGATAGCGGCGCTGGACCTGGCGCAGCGGGCGCGAAAGATGCCCCTGCAACTCAGCCAGCCGCGCCCGGGCGCGGCGCAGCGCGTCGGGCCGTGCGGGATCGGCATACACGACGAAATACAGCTTGCCCTGCACGTTGTCGACCACGGCCAGTTCTTCCGAGCGCATCAGCAGCACGTCCGGCGTGCCGAGGGGGTCGGGCTTGTCGGCGCCGGCCAGCCGCTTTTCGATGAAGCGCACGGTTTCGTAGCCAAAGTAGCCGACCAGCCCGCCCGTGAAACGCGGCAGGCCGGGCAGCGGTGCCGCCTTGCATTTCGCCAGGTAGTCGCGCACGAACACGAACGGATCGGTGTCCGGGAGGCGTTCGACACGCTCTTCGCCGTCGGCGTCGCGGCGATGGACAGAAACGTTCCGGCCGCGGGCCTCGATGCGCTCGGACGAAGGCAGGCCGATGTAAGAATACCGGCCGAAACGCTCCCCGCCCACCACCGATTCGAGCAGGTAGGTGTAGGGCTTGTTGGCGAGCTTGAGGTAGAGCGCGACCGGCGTGTCGAGGTCGGCGCGGATCTCCGCGATCACCGGGATGCGATTGAAACCCTGCCTGGCGAGCTGGTCGAATTCGAGCTCAGTCATGTGAATCTCCCACTTTGAATCCGGGTTGGAACTGGAAGTGCGACTAACCTGCGGCTTGTGCTGCCTCGCGCCCCCATGCCGCGCGGGTGCGCAAGATGGCCTAGCTGCGCCAGGGGCGCCAGCTGGGCCAGTTGAGGTTCCAGTTTGTCCGGGTGTGGTTCACGACTGATTCTTGAGAAGTCCTGCGACATGCAGGAGCGTGGGAACTATACCATCGCATTCGATGCCGCGCACATCAGCGCCCTCGGTGTACCCATAGGGAACCAGCAGCACGGGACAGCCCGCGGCGCGCGCCGCGAGGGCGTCGTTTTTCGAATCCCCCACCATGAGCGCATGCGCCGGAGAAACACCAAGCTGCGCGCACGCGGCAAGCAGCGGATCCGGGGCGGGCTTCTTTCGCGGCGCCGTGTCGCCGGATACGACGGCCGAAAAAAACCCGTGCAAGCCCGTCGCCTCGAGCAACGGGAGCGTGAAGCGCGAGATCTTGTTGGTCACGCAGGCCAGCGCGAAGCCCCGCGCGCGCAGGGCGGCAAGCCCCTCGTGCACACCCGGGTAGGCCGTGGCACTGCGGCCGTTGCGCTTTTCGTAGTGGAAGAAAAAGCCCTCCATGGCCGACCCGGTGCGGCGCTCGTCGGGCGCGCGGCCGAGCGACGCCTCCAGGGTCCGGCGCACAAGGTGGGGAATGCCCTTGCCGATGAAATCGCGTACGGTCTCCGGCGCCACGGGTTCGAGCCCGAGTTCGGCGAGCATGTCGGCCGCGGCGGCCGCAATCTCGGGCGCGGTGTCGAGCAATGTGCCGTCCAGGTCGAGCAGCACGGCGCGCACGCCGCCCAGGCCTGTCACAGTGCGGCGAGCCTCGCGCGCATTTGCGCAATCGTCTTCGCGTAATCGCCGGCGCCGAAGATCGCCGAGCCTGCGACGAAGGTGTCCGCGCCGGCCGCGGCGATTGCGGCGATGTTGTCGACCTTCACGCCACCGTCGACCTCGACCCAGACTTCGCGCCCGGTCTCGCGCTTGATCGCATCCACGCGCCGGCGCACTTCGCGGATCTTCGGCAGCACGGAAGGGATGAACTGCTGCCCGCCGAACCCCGGGTTGACCGACATCAGCAGCACGAGGTCGACCTTGTCGAGCGTGTAGTCGAGGTACTCGAGCGGCGTGGCCGGGTTGAACACCAGCCCGGCCTTGCAGCCGTGCTCGCGGATCAGCGCGATGGTGCGGTCGACGTGGTCGGAGGCTTCCGGGTGGAAGCTGATGATGCCGGCGCCCGCCCTGGCGAAATCGGGAATGATCCGGTCGACCGGCCTGACCATCAGGTGCACGTCGATCGGCACGCCCGCGTGCGGCCGGATCGCCTCGCAGACCAGCGGCCCGATCGTCAGGTTGGGAACGTAATGGTTGTCCATCACGTCGAAATGGATGAGGTCGGCGCCCGCGGCGACCACCGCGCGCACCTCCTCCCCGAGGCGGGCGAAATCCGCGGACAGTAGGCTGGGTGCGATGCGCAAATTCATGGTGGCGGGGATTGTAGCTCAGCCCCCCGCGCACGAGGCCGTGCGCGAAGGCTGCGCCCTTGCCGGTACAATGGGCCGCATGGCACAGGAAAAGCACTACGACATCAGCGTCGGCACGACCACGCAGTACATCTCCGAGCAGTCGGACGAGTCGGCCGACAAGTACGTCTTCGCCTACACGATCACGATCCGCAACACAGGCAACGCGAGCGCGCAGCTCATCAGCCGCCACTGGGTCATCACCGACGCGCGCGGCCAGGTGCAGGAGGTCCGCGGGCTCGGGGTGGTCGGTTCGCAGCCGATGCTGCGGCCCGGAGAAAGCTTCGAGTACACGAGCGGCACTTCGATCGCGACCCCGGTGGGCACGATGCGCGGCAGCTACCAGATGGTGGGCGAGGACGGGGCGCGGTTCGATGCGGCGATCCCGGAGTTCACCCTCTCGGTGCCGCGCGTGCTGCACTGAAGTCGGTCAGCGCTTGTCTTCGTCCCCGGGGCGCTTCTTGGGCCAGGTCCACCAGACGATCAGCACGAGCAGGCCCAGCGCCACGCCCATTTCGAGAAAGATGACCCACATCGTCCGGCCCGCGCTGAAGTTGACGGGCGCAATTGTACTTGCCGCGGCCCTGGCCGCCTGTGCGCCTGTCGCAACGCAACCGGACAAGCCGGCACCAACGGCCGCGGCTGCGGCGACGAGTTGTCCCGCGCCGGCGCCCTGCCCCGCATGCCCGGCATGCCCCCAGATCAAGCCACCGCCCGCGGCAGAAGCGCGCTACGAGCCGGCGGCGTGGGGCGACCTGCCCGGCTGGGCGCAGGCCCCCCTGCTTCCCAGCCTGCGTGCGTTCGTGGCGGGATGCGCGCGCACGCAGGCACGGCGTCCCTGGCAGTCGGTGTGCGCGGAAGCGCGCAAGGCCGGCGCGCAAGACGAAGCAAGCGCACGGGCGTTCTTCGAAGCACACTTCTCCGCGCTTCGGATCATTGCGCCCGACGGCAGCGGGGAGGGCCTGGTCACCGGTTACTACGAGCCGATCCTCAAGGGCCGCCGTGCAGCGGCGGCCGGGTTCCGCCATCCCG
>JANNWA010000252.1:0-17196 GCA_031408275.1 Pseudomonadota bacterium | reverse complement strand
CGATTCGCGCCTGGGCCGAATGCTGGGAGATGTTCTGGCAGAAGGTGCCGGCGCCGGGCTGGCATGACATGTTTGCACTGCTGCGTCGAGGGGACATCGTGTTCGAGGGGGATCAGCGCGTGCTGATGGCCTACCTGATGTATCTCAAACTCGTGCTGGCCGCTCCGCGCAAGGTGGCCGCGTGAGCGCGCGCCTGGAGAAGATCACCGGCCGCTACGCCCATATCGACATCGAGAGCCGGTCGCATCGAATCTACTTTGAGGAGGCCGGCGAGGGCATACCGCTCATCTGCCTGCATACCGCGGGTTCCGACAGCCGCCAGTTTCGCGCCGTGCTGAACGACCCGGAGATCACCAGGCACTACCGCGTCGTCGCGTTCGACATGCCCTGGCACGGCAAATCCTCGCCGCCCGCAGGCTGGGAGAGGGAGGACTACCAGCTCACCACCGCGACCTATACCCGCCAGATCATGAGCGTGGCGGCCGCGCTCGGGCTCGAACGTCCCGTGGTGATGGGCTGTTCGATCGGCGGGCGCATCGTGCTCAACCTTGCACTCCAGCACGCCTCCGAACTGCGCGCCCTGATCGGCCTGCAGTCCGCCGCGTTCGTGGAACGCTACTACGAGTCCGCATGGCTCAACCATGCCGAGGTACACGGCGGACAGGCATGCGGCGCGATCGCCTATGGCCTGATGTCGCCGCTCAGCCCCGACGCGCACCGCTGGGAGACGGTCTGGCATTACATGCAGGGCGGGCCGGGGGTGTTCACCGGCGACCTGTTCTTCTACCAGGTCGAAGGCGACATCCGCGACCGCATCGGTGCGATCGACACGCGGGTCTGCCCGCTCTACATGCTCACGGGCGAATACGACTACTCGGCTTCTCCCAAAGACACCCAGGCCGCGGCAGAGCGCATCAAGGGCGCGAAAGTGACGATCATGCAGGGGCTCGGGCACTTTCCGATGAGCGAGAACCCGGACGCGTTCCTGGGTTACCTGCGACCGGTTCTGGATGAGATTCGCGCGCAGTCCACCTAGTCCGGGACGTTCCCGAGCTCGAACAGCGCGATCGTCGCCGGGTCCGGCACGCCCTTGAACGCCATGGCGTAGACGGAAAAATTCCAGTTCTCGATATAGACCACCGAGAATCCGGCCTGCAGCAGCGCCGCCTTCAAAGACTTCGACGTGAAGCCGGTCTTGTGCGCGAAGAAATCGCTGCCGCTGCGCTCGATCTCGCTGCCAAAGCCGTAGATCACGTCGTGCACCGTGATCGGCCCGGAGGTTGAATCGTAGAGCGCGTCCTCCAGCGCCATGCCGCGTGCGATGCAGGCGCGCATCACCTCCCCGATGTCGGGCACGATGACCTGCGCGAAGCCCGGCTCTTTCAGGACGTGGAGGAATCCGGCGAGCACCCTGGGCACTTCGTGGCGGTAGTAGTGCTCGAGGTTGTGCGAGCAGTAGACCGCATCGTATGCGCCGGGCGCGAGCCGGCCGGCCATTTCGCGGGCGTCGCAGACGACGTCGGGCGCCTGCGCGGCGTCGATGTCCAGCAACACATGCTCGTAACCGTCGTACTGGTTCGGCAGCAGGATCTCCTTGCTGTTGCCGCCGACGTTGAGTACCCGCTTCACGGCGTCACGAAGCGAGGCGGGATTGACTATCCGTCCGTATTACTTGCTGCGCTCGATGATCATCGCCAGGCCCTGGCCCACGCCGATGCACAGCGAGATCGCGGCGTAGCGGCCGTTCATGCGCTCGAGCTGCCGCGCCACCGTGATCGCGAGGCGTGCACCCGAGCAGCCGAGCGGGTGGCCGATGGCGATCGCGCCGCCGTTCGGGTTCACGCGCGGGTCCTTGAAGTCCACCTTCATGATCGCCAGGCACCCGAGCATCTGCGTGGCAAACGCCTCGTTGATCTCGATGATGTCCATGTCCTTGAGCGTGAGCCCGGCGCGCTGGAGCGCAAGCGGGATCGCGTAGGCCGGGCCGACGCCCATGATGCGCGGCTCCACTGCGGCCGAGGCGGCCGCGAGGATCTTCGCCATCGGCTTCTTGCCGTTGGCCGAACCCCACTTCTGGCTGGCCACGATCAGCGCCGCTGCGCCGTCGTTGACGCCCGAGGCGTTGCCAGCGGTGACCACGCCGCCTTCGAACAGCGGCTTCAGCCTCACCAGCGACTCCATGGTCGCGTCGCGGCGCGGGTGCTCGTCGGCGCTCACCAACACAGGCGGCGCGTCTTTCTTACCTCCGGGCAGAGCCACCGGGAGGATCTCGCCCTTGTAGAAGCCGTCGGCTTCGGCCTTGGCGTACTTCAGTTGCGACCCGAGGGCGAACTCGTCGGCCTGCTCGCGCGTGATCCCGTATTCCTTGGCCACGTTGTCGGCGGTCTGCGGCATCGCGTGGTCGCCGAAGAGCTTGGCCACCTTGGGGTTGGTGAAACGCGAGCCGATCGTGGAGTCGTACATTTTTGAATCACGCCCGAACGCCGAGGAAGGCTTGGCGATGATGTACGGCGCGCGGGTCATGCTCTCCGTTCCGCCTGCGATGTAAAGCTCCCCTTCGCCGCAGGTGATCGCGCGCGCGGCGTCGATCGTCGCCTGCAGGCCGCTCGCGCACAGGCGGTTGACCGTCACACCGGGCACGGAGGCGGGAAGGCCCGACGACAGCGTGGCGAAGCGCGCCACGTTGCGGCTGTCCTCGCCGGCCTGGGTGACGCAGCCGAGGATCACGTCGGAGATTTCCTCGGGCTTTACGCCGTTGCGCTTGACGACTTCGGCGATCACGCCCGCGGCGAGGTCATCGGGGCGCACCGTGGCGAGCTTGCCGGCATGCCGCCCGATCGGGGTGCGCAGGCCGTCATAGATGAAAGCGTTCAACATGATCAGTTCTCCGGGGTAAGCAGGGAAACGCCGAGCCGCGCGCGGCGCGTGAGCCAGGGGCTCGGGCGGTAGCGCGGTTCCTTGTAGAAGTCGTACATGGCCTCCAGCACTGCAAGGATCTTCGCGGCGCCCACCGCATCGCCCATCGCCAGCGGGCCGTGCGGGTAGCCCAGGCCGAGCACCACGGCGCGGTCGAGGTCTTCCGGCGAGGCGATGTTCTGCTGCGCGATGTCGCAGCCGACGTTGACGATGTGCGCCACCACGCGCTGGGCGACGAACCCGGCGGAGTCCTTGATCACCGAGACCGGCACGCCGTCGGCGGCCAGCAGCCCGTGCGCCATGGCGCGGTAGGCCGACTTGGTGATCGGCGTGGTCATGATCGTGCGGCGCTTGGTGAAGCCAAAGAGCGGGTCGACCGCTACGGTGCGTTCCGCATCCAGGCCGTGCTCCAGTGCAGAGGTGGTCGCGTCCTTGCCCAGCGGTGCGACGAGGCACAGCGCGTCGGGGGAGGGTTTCGGTCCGGACTCGGACTTCACGTTGAGCCGGCCGACCAGTTCCTTGAGCGCCGGTGCGTCGGGGGCAATCCACACCGAGGTGGGCCGCGCCGGCGGAGCGGAGTTTTCGTGCTCCGGCACGAGGTTGCCGTCCTTGTATTCATACCAGCCGCGGCCCGTCTTGCGGCCGAGCAGCCCGGCGGCCACGCGCGGATCGGACACGAACGAGGGCCGGTAGCGGGGTTCCTGGTAGTACTGGTCGTACATCGACTTCATCACGCCGTGGGCGATGTCCAGGCCGACGAGGTCCATGAGGCCGAACGGCCCGATCCGAAAGCCCGCGGCATCGACGAGGATCCGGTCGATCACGGCGGGTTCGGCGATGCCCTCGGAATAGATGCGCAGCGATTCCGGCACGAAGCCGCGGCCCGCGTGGTTGACGATGAACCCGGGCGTGTCCTGGCAATTGACCGGGGTGTGGCCGTAGCGTTTGGCCAGGTCCGTGAGCGCTTCCGTGACCCAGGGTTCGGTCAGAATGCCGCCGACCACCTCGACGATCTTCATCACCGGCACGGGATTGAAGAAATGGTAGCCAGCCACGCGGCCCGGCTTCTTGAGGCCGGCGGCCATCGCCGTGACCGAGAGGGAAGAGGTGTTCGAGGCAATGATGCAATCCTCGCCCACGACCGCTTCCAGGGCGGCGAAGAACTCGCGCTTTACCTCCAGCACCTCGATGATCGCCTCGACGACGAGGTGGCAGGGCGCAAACGCCTTCAGCTCGCCCACGATCTCGATGCGGCCGAGCGTCGCGTCGGCGTCCTTCTGCTTGACGCGACCCTTCTCGACCAGCTTGGACAGCGAGCTTGCGATGGAGTCCTTGCCCGCCTGGGCGGCGCCGGGCTTGGCGTCGTACACCAGGACGCGCACGCCGCACTGCGCGAGCTCCTGGATGATGCCGCGGCCCATGGTGCCGCTGCCGGCCACGCCGGCGATGAGGTCCTTGCGCGATACGTCTAGCATTTTGCTGTGTTCCAGGATGAGTTGATGGATGGGGGACGGCCACGATTCTAGCGATCGTCGGCGGGCTGCCCTGGCAGCGTAGCGAAACTGCGTCCCTGAGTATAATCTGTGCGAATCACAAAAGAACACAAATCGGGAGACATGCAATGACGGTTCACCCTACTGCCCTCGCCGCGTCGGCCCTGCTGGCTGCAGCCGCCCTGCTGTCGGCGGGAAACGCCCTGGCCCAGGCCTACCCCACGCGGGCGATCTCGCTGATCGTCCCCTGGCCCCCCGGGGGCTCCACCGACACCCACCTGCGCAAGTTCGCCGAAGTGGCGTCCAAATACGTGGGACAGAACATCGTCATCGAGAACAAGCCGGGCGGCGGGGGCATGCTCGGCCCCGGCGTCATGGCCAAGACGCAGAAGCCCGACGGCTATACCCTTTCCCAGTTGCCGGTCGGCGCGTTCCGCATCCCGCACATGCAAAAGGTGGACTGGGATCCGCTCAAGGACTTCACCTACATCATCGGGCTGACCGGGTACACCTTCGGAGTGGTGGTCAAGTCGGACGCGCAGTTCAAGACGCTCAAGGACGTCATCGACTACGCCAAGGCCAACCCGGGCAAGTTTTCCTACGGCTCGACCGGCACGGGCACCTCGCCCCACCTGCTGATCGAGGCGCTCGGGGCCAAGGCCGGCGTGCAGTTCCTGCACGTTCCGTTCAAGGGCAACGCCGATTCGACCCAGGCGCTGCTGGGCGGCCACGTGATGGCGCAGTCGGACGCCACGGGCTGGGCCCGGCACGTGGAGGCCGGGACGTTCCGGCTCCTCGTGACCTTCGGGGAGCAGCGCACCAAATGGAACGCGCCGACCGCGAAGGAACTCGGCATCGACATCGTTTCCTACTCGCCCTACGGCATCGTTGCGCCCAAAGGGATGGAGCCCAAGCTGGTGCGGCAGCTCCACGACGCGTTCAAGAAGACGCTCGACGACCCCGAGCACATGAAGATCCTCCAGCAGTTCGACCAGGTCTACTGGTACAAGTCGAGCGAGGACTACGCGAAATGGGCGGCCGCCACCTTCGTCGAGGAACGCGCTACTATCGAGAGATTGGGGCTGTTGGCCAAGTAAGACTTGGAGGGACACATGAAATACCAGAAGATTCTCCTTGCATACAACGGTTCGCAGGAAGGCAAGCGGGCGCTGCTCGAATGCGCCGAGTTCGCCGAATTCCACCACGCCGAGACCCACCTGCTGGCGGTGGCCAGCATGCCCCCCAGCCTCTTCCTGACCGAGGGCTTCGTGCCCGAGGAGCTCCTCGAGGAGGAGAAAAAGCGCACCCAGGTCGTGCTCGACGAGGGCATCAAGTCGCTGACCGACAAGGGGTTCAAGGCCACCGGGCACCTGGCGGTGGGCGAGCCCGTGGAGGAAATCTGCCGCCTCGCCAAGGAGCTGGGCGTGGACCTGGTCGTGGTCGGGCATAACCAGAACACCTCTTTCGCCGCGCGCTGGTGGAAGGGCTCGGTCGGGGCTTCGTTGCTCGACTACGCGCCGTGCAGCGTGCTGATCTCTCTGTCGAAGCCGAAATGAACCGGGGCTGAAACCAGGGCAGAAGCAAGGCGCGTTTCGCAGCTCATCAGGCCCGCCCCGCGCGGGCCTTTTTACGGAGAGTCAGTCATGCAGAGTTTCGGACACAAGGGGCGCCTCGAGGACGCGCGCATGCTCACCGGCCGCGGGCGCTATGTCTCCGACTGGAACCTGCCGGGGCAGGCCCATGGGTGCTTCATGCGCTCGGACCGGCCGCACGCGCGCATAGCCTCGATCGACGCTTCGGGCGCCCTTGCCATGCCGGGCGTGATCGCTGTACTGACCGGGGACGACGTCGTGGCGGCGCAGTACAAGTCGCTGCCTGCATTCGCACCCATGAAGGGACGCAACGGCACCGACCTCATCATCCCGCACCGGCCGACGTTGGCCCTTGCGCGTGTGCGCTACGTGGGCGAGCCGATCGCGCTGGTCGTCGCCGAGACCGCGGCGCAGGCCCAGGACGCAGCCGAAGCGGTGTTCGTCGAGTACGAGGAGTTGCCCGCGGTGTTCGACGCGAAGGACGCGATCGTTCCCGGCGCGCCGCTGGTGCACGACGAGGTGCCCGGCAACCTGGCGCTGGATTTCGTCGGCGGCGACGAAGCGGCTACCACCGCGGCGTTCAAGAAGGCCGCGCACATCGTGAGGCTCGACGCCTATCACACGCGTGTCGTCGCCAATCCCATGGAGCCGCGTACCTGCATCGGCAGCTACGACGCGGCCACCGACATGTATTACCTGCATTCCTGCACGCAGGGCGCCTCGGTCATGCGCAACCAGATCTCTACCGTGCTCGGCGTGCCGCCGGAGCGGATCCGCATCGTCGCGGAGGAGGTGGGCGGCGGGTTCGGGGTGCGCTTCAACCTGTATCCCGAGTACTGTGCGGCGCTCTTGGCGGCGAAGAAACTCGGCCGGCCGGTGAAGTGGGTGGGCACGCGCTCGGAGATGTTCCTCGCCGACGAGCAGGCGAGGGATGTATTGCACCACAGCGAGATGGCGCTGGATGCCAACGGGCGCATCCTTGGCATGCGCTTCGATTTCACCTGCAACCTCGGCGCCTACATCGCGCCGACGGGCGCCTTCGTGAACACGCTCAACCTCGTCAACGTCGTGAGCGGGGTGTACGACGTGCAGGCTGTGTACGTGCATGCGAGCCTCGCGTTCACGAACACGATCCCCACGGCGGCCTACCGCGGCGCGGGGCGGCCGGTGAGCTCCTACGCGATCGAGCGGCTGGTGGACGAGGCGGCGCGGCAGATCGGCATGGACCCGGCCGAGTTCCGCCGCAGGAACCTCGTCCCGAAGTCGAAATTCCCCTACAAGATCGTCACGGGGTTCGAGTACGACTGCGGGGACTTCGAAGGCGTGCTCGACGATGCGCTGGCCGCGGCCGACTGGAGCGGCTTCGCCAAGCGCCGGGCTGAGTCCGCGACCCGCGGAAAATTGCGCGGCCGCGGGATGTCCTGCTACATCGAGGCGAGCGGCGGGGGCGGCATGGCGCCGCAGGACGAAGTGAAAGTGCGCTGGGGCGCCGATGCGTCGATTGTCCTCGAGGCGACCTCCCACTCGCACGGCCAGGGCCACGAGACCGCGTATGCGCAGATCGTTTCCGAAGTGCTCGGCGTGCCGATGGAGTCGATCGGGTTGCGCACCGCGGACCCCGACCAGAACCTGATCGGCAACCCGACCGGCGGGTCACGCTCGCTCCTGGGCGTGGGCAGCGTATTGCAGCTGGCCGCGCGGGAAGTCGTGAAGAAAGGCATGGAGCTCGCCTCCGAGGAGCTCGAAGCCGCCGTGGCGGATATCGAGTTCTCGCAGGGGAACTACCGGGTCACGGGGACCGATCGCCAGGTGTCGATGGTCACGCTGGCCAAAAAGCACGCGGGCGAAAAGCCCCACCCGCTCGACCAGGACTACGCCAACCGGTTCGGCTCCACCTTCCCCAACGGCTGCCATATCGCCGAGGTCGAGATCCTGCCCGAGACCGGGGAGGTCGAGGTCGTGTCCTACCTCGCCTGCGACGACGCGGGCAACATCATCAACCACCAGCTGGTAGAGGGGCAGATGCAGGGCGGCATCACACAGGGGGCGGGCCATATCCTCGGCGAGCAGGCCGTGTACGACCGCGAGACCGGGCAGCTTCTCACCGGCTCCTTCATGGACTACTCGATGCCACGTGCGGTACTGGTGGACGGCTTGCGGGTGATCCACCACCCGGTGCCCACCAAGACGAATCCCCTCGGCGCCAAGGGCGTCGGCGAGGCTGGAGTCACCGGGTCCATGCCGTGCATCATGAACGCGATCATCGATGCGCTGGGTCAGGCCGGGGTGACGCATTTCGACATGCCGGCAACGGTGATTCGCGTCTGGGACGCCCTGCAGGCGGCCAAGGCGGGACAGCCCGCCGCGCGCGCGGCGAAGTTCGGCTAGGGATGGCGGCGTCGAACGACGTCGTCGGCCGCTGTGTCGAAAAGATCCGCGGGCGCGGCCTGCGGGTGGTGTTTCCGGAAGGCGGTGACGAGCGCATCGTGGCCGCGGCCAGGCGGCTGCGCGAGGCGGGGATCGCCGAGCCGATCGTGCTGGGGAATCTCGATGCGAGCGACAAGCTGGATGCCTACGCTGCGCTCTACGTGCAGGGCCGTCCGGACTCCAACCCCAGGATCGCGCGACGCATCGCCGCAAAGCCGCTCTTCCACGCCGGCCTGATGGTCAAGGCCGGGGACGCCGAGGCCATGCTTGCCGGCGTCGCGCACCCGACCGCGCGCGTCATCGAGGCCGGCATGATGACCGTGGGCCTCGCCGATGGCGTATCGACCCCGTCGAGTTTCTTCGTTATGGCGCTGCCGGACCGGGTGCTCGTCTATGCGGACTGCGCGGTGAATGCCGACCCGACGGCGGAGCAGCTTGCAGACATCGCGCTTGCCTCGGCCGAAAGCTGCCGGTCGGTGCTGGGCGAGGAGCCGCGCGTGGCGCTGCTGTCGTTCTCGACCAAGGGCAGCGCCAAGCACGCGCATGTGGACAAGGTGTTGCGCGCGCTGGAGATCGCGCGTTCGCGCGCGCCGGGTCTGGCGATCGACGGCGAACTGCAGGCCGATGCGGCGCTCGTGCCGGCCGTGGCCGCGAAGAAGGTGAAGGATCCGAGCGCGGTCGCGGGCCGCGCCAACGTGCTGGTTTTTCCCGACCTCGACGCTGGCAACATCGCCTACAAGCTCACCCAGTACCTCGCGGGTGCGCGCGCCATCGGGCCGATCCTGCAGGGGTTCGCCAGGCCGATCAGCGATTTGTCGCGCGGCGCGAGCGTGGACGACATCGTCGACACGGCGGCCGTTGTGCTGGCGTTATCGGCGACAAACTAGCAAGCCAACCATACAGGCCGGCCATCCATGCCCAATTGCCCCCGCGACAACACCCCTTTGCAGCAACCCGGCGACGCGCCTGGCGCGATGTGGACCTGCGGCGCCTGCTTCGGCGGGTTCGTCCAGGCGCCGCCGGACCGGAAGGTGCCCCCCCTGAGCGTGGACATGGCGCGGGAGGAATGGGATCCCCCGATCTGCTGCCCGCAGGACGGGACGGAAATGAAGCTGGTGGAAATCGTCGGCGTGGCCGTCGATGTCTGCCCGAAGTGCGGCGGCGCGTGGCTGGACGACCACGAAATCGAGCAATTGCGCGTCACTGGCCTGCCCGGTCCCGCGCAGGAGGGCGAGCCCGGTGCGCTGTCCGAGCTTGGCGGCAGGCTCTCCAGCCACGTGCAGGCCAAGGTCGTCGGAACGGTCCTCGGCGTGCTGTTCAACGCGCTCTGATTTGCGGTAATTTAATGACTTTTTGTTTAGTAAATCCAGTCTGGGAGCCGATTTCCTGTCAGTTGATGTACCGGTATAGATACATTATCCCCTGAACAACTAGTGAATAACTAGGGTCGACTTCTCCCGATACATTCCCGGGGGCTAGCGCTTCTCCAGCGCAAAACCCGGACCAGGGTACGATTTCGGTGACGGGCTAGCCCTTGACCCCTGGTTCCTCGGGGTGCAGGACGGCGGTACGGTGCTCGATATGGTGCAATACGATGTTGGCCAGAACGACCAACGCGGTCACCAATCCGGCCCACAGGATCATCCCGAAGCCCGCGAAGACACCGACCGCGCAGGAGCACCAGATCGTCGCGGCCGAATTGATGCCGCGCACGGTGCCGCCCTCGTGCCAGATGAGTCCCGCGCATAGAAACCCGACACCGGTCACCACCTGGCCGGCGACACGCGCCGGTCCCGTGGGGTCGCCGATGAGCGCGCCGGCGATGACGTAGGCCGCCGCGCCCAGCGCCACCAATGCGTTCGTGTGCATCCCGCCCGGGTTCCTGCGCAACTGGCGCTCCAGTCCGATCAGGCCCCCGAACGCAACGGCCGCTATGAGGCCGACCGCGCGGCCCGCGTCCAGCGTCATGGCATTGGCCATATCCATTCACGTTCCTCGCAATGGGATCTGCGTTTGTCCAGACCGGGTTCCGGCAGCGTCCTTGATAGCAGTTCGCCGCGCCGTCCTCTGTGCGCCGGCGCACCCAGCGTGGAACGCGGCGGTGACAGGATCCGGAATCCATCCGGGAAGATTGGACGCGGTGACTGATTCCAGAACTTTAAAGTTTCGGAACCAAGTACTGTAGCCGCTATCCTGTCAGTTAATGTACTGATACAGATACATTATAATCCAGGCCTAGCGCTTCTCCAGCGCCACGTATTCGCGCGGTTCGGGGCCGTTATACAGGGTCAGCGGGCGGATCAGGATGTTGTTCTCCAGCTGCTCCAGCACCGACACCACCCAGCCCGGCATGCGGCCGACGGCAAAGATCGGAACAAACATGTCCGCCGGGATGCCGTTGAGGTAATAGACCACGCCCGCGTAGAAGTCGACGTTGACGTTCACGCCGTGGCGGGAATACGGCTTCATCGCCTCGACCAGCGCCTCGAGGATCTGGTACCACTGGGGTTGGCCCATCTCGCGGGAGAGCTTCTCCACGCCGGCGCGCATGTGGCGAGCGCGGGGGTCTTCCGCCCGGTAGACGCGGTGCCCGAAACCCATGACGGGTTCCTTGTTGGCGCGTTTTCTCTTCACGTACTCGGCCGCCTTGTCGGCTGAGCCGACTTCGCGGGCCATGTGCATGACGTTTTCCGCGGCGCCGCCATGGGCGGGGCCGGAGAGCGCGGCGATGGCCGCGGTGATCGCGGCGTGCAGATTGGCTTCCGTGCCTGCGACCACGCGGGCGGTGAACGTGGAGGCGTTCGCGCCGTGTTCGGCGTGCAGGATCATGTCCGTGTCCATGAGCCGCGCGGTGTCCGCGCTGGGCGCCTTGCCGGTGAGCATGTACAGGAAATTCGCGGCGTGGCCGAGCTTCATGTCCGGCGCGACGGGCTCGCGGCCCTCGCGGATGTGCGCGTGGGCGGCGACGATCATCGGCACCTGCGAGGTCAGGCGGTTGCCCTTCCTGAGCGTGGCCTCGGGCGAGTTGTCCGCCACGTCCGGGTCGAAGGCGGCCAGCGCCGAGACCGCGGTGCGCAGCACGTCCATCGGGTGCGCGGTGCGCACCGAGCGGATCACGTCGAGCACCGGGGCGGGCAGGGTGCGGGCGGCCTTGAGTTCGGCGTCGAAGGCGGCAAGCTGCACCTTGGAGGGCAACTCGCCGTACGTCAGCAGGTAGCAGGCTTCCTCGAACGTCGAATGCACGGCGAGGTCGTGGATGGAGTAGCCCCGGTAGCGCAGCTCGCCCGCGCGGCCGTCGATGAAGCAGACAGCGGAGCGATCAAAATAGACGCCCTTCAGGCCGCGGTGAATATCGATTTTTTCGGCGATCTTTTCGGTGGGTTCGGTCATGGTGGCTTCGATGCTAGACATTTCGTCGGTTCATGACAATACTGGCTTTTGAGCCAGGAACCGGAACATTCCGAAAAAATGATTGTCACCCGATGCGTGCGCGCATGACTTTATTCTCCACGACGAGGCGGCTGCCTGAGGCGCCCTATTCTCGATACGCCTTTCGGTGACGAACAGGCAGCGCCAACTGATTGTCCTGTCCGCCGCAATCGTGCTGTTGCTCGGGCCGATCGTGATCATGGGCAATTGTTCCGGGTTTAACGAAGGGTCCATGAAGGTGGCTGCTTGCACCGTGGACTTTCCGTTGGCGAGAGCGCTGGCGGACCTGCTCTGGGGAATCGTCCTCCTGTCGGCTTTCCTCATCGGATTGCCCATTCTTGCCTACGTTGCGGCATGCCTCGTGCTGCTGAAGCTGCTGGCTTCGGGACTGCGCAAAGCCTCTGAAGCCGCTGCGCATCCATCCAAGCCAGGCTCGCAAATGCTGACCCTCGCGGCGGCCGCTCCCATGGTCGTTGTCGTCGCGGCATTCCTGCTGCAGATCGGTGCCGAACTAACCGGCAGCAGCGCTGCAAGCAGCGCATTCGACGAGCGCTGCAAGACGGCCGGGGAACAACTGCCTGTGATACCGGTCGGGCCCGTGCAAAGCCTCTATTACGAGCAAAACGCCGGATTGGTTACCTATGATGTGAAAGACGGCGAATTCGGGTCGGTTTCCGAAAATTTAGAGAGCGAAATTAAGCGCATGATCGGCCGAGGGTGGATCCGGACTGCCGAGACATCCGAACTGGACCCCAGAACGAATGCCCCCACCGGAAAGAAGATCCGGCATGAACTGTACGTCCCCTACGCCGGAAGAGTCGTCGATCAGTTCACCAGCCAGTATGGCGTGTTCACGAAAGACCTGGCCGGCGGCACGGGGGATAAGAGCGGGATCAAAGGAACTGAAATCGCGGTCAAGGACCTCAAGTCGGGTGCGGAGATCGCCACCCTGCGCTACTTCGCATTGCCTGCCAGGTCCCGAATCTGCGGAGCCAACGTCGAAGGGAGAACCGACGTCGAGGCATTTCTCGTCAAGGCATTGAAACTGACCCGGCAGCCGCCGCAGGCGCTGCCGGGAGGTGCCAACACGCCGGTTCTGGCGATTCCCGCGGGGCAAGCATACGACTGTCAGCTTAGGAAATATCGCGCGCTGTCTTCCTGGGCGTGGCCTCAACCCTTCTTCGGCGGCGAAAACCTGCGCCTGCCGGATCCTGCCAGGGAATGGACTGCACCGGCGCCTGGCACGGTCGGGGACCTACTCGTGAATACGGTTTGCAATGCCTGAGAGCGCTTTGAAGTTATGCCGGCCAGGTTGGTTATGATCGGAGTTTTGGATCCCGGGATTCGAAATGGTCTTCCCGACCGACCTTGCCTCGTTCCTTGAACTATTGCGCCAGCACGGCGATGCGGCCTACGGCCTGATCTTCGCGTTCGCTGCCTCGCACAGCCTGTTGTTTACGCTTTTCGCAGGGTATGCCTCCAGTTCGGGCGCGCTCGACCTCGGCACGCTCGTTGCGGTCGTCTGGGCGGGCAGCTTTGCGGGCGATGCCGTCCGCTTCTGGATCGGGCGGCGTTTCGGCAACCATTGGCTCGCGTCTTTTCCACGGCTTTACCGCACCAGCCAGATCGTGGTCCGGCTGGTGGATCGCTACTATGTCTGGCTGATCCTGTTCCATCGCTATCCGCACGGCATGCGCGGGGTCGCCGGCTTTGCCTACGGCATGTCACGATTGCCGTGGTCCACATTCCTCGCGTTCAATTTCGTCGCAGCGGGCCTTTGGGCGGGGGTCATTCTTTCGGCTGGATATGCGTTTGGCCAGGTATCGGAACAACTGATGAACGATGCTTCCTCGCGCATTGGCCTGGTCATGCTGGTGGCGTTCCTCGTGCTGTCGTGGATCCTGAGCAGGAAACTCGAGCGCATCGTCGAGCGTAGTTGAGCCGGAGCGGATCAGTCGTCCGCAAACGTCGCTTCCATCGCTTCCGCCGCCCTCCTCAACAGGGGCAAATGCTCCAGCGCCTTGTCCAGCGGCATGCGCGACACCGGTGCATGCACCGCGATCGCCGCGCAGGGTCGCCCACCCGGGCTCCGCGTGGGCACCGCAACGCAAACCAGGCCAGCGTGGAACTCCTCGTTGTCGACGGCGTATCTCGCCTTGCGGATGCGGGCGAGTTCGGCCTCCAGGGCCTTGCGGCTGGCAATCGTCGCCTCCGTATAGCACTCGTACGCAATGCTATCGAGGATCCGGTCGCGCGAAGCCTTAGGCAGGAAGGCCAGCAGGAGCTTGCCGCTCGCGGTGCAGTGCAGCGGCACGCGCGAGCCGCTGGTCAGGTTCATGCGCAGGGGCCACGCAGCCTCGACCCGGTCGAGGTACATGACCTCGCCGCCCTGCAGCATCGTGAAGTTGCAGGTCTCGCCGACCTGCCCGACCAGTTGCGCGAGGATGGCGTGCCGCGCCGAGCCGAGGGTGCCGTTCATCATGATGTTGAGCCCGAGCGCGGCGAGCCTCGGGCCGGGCGAGTAGCGCGCGGCGCCAGGGTCGCGTACCACCAAGCCCGCGGACTCCAGCATCGCCAGCATGCGGTACACCGTAGGCTTGGGCAGCGCGCACGCCTTGACGATGTCGGTGAGCGAGGCCGGCCGCTCGGCGGCCACCAGCGCCTCGAGCACCGCGAACGAGCGCAGCGTGGCGGGAATCTTGTCTTCCTTGCGCGACATGCCGCGAAATTATCATATTTCGGAACGATCGGTTCTGCATTGCAGTCGATTTCGTTGCAATGCTGCGGAGCCCTGTGAGAGACTTCCCGCGCTTGATTCGCAGCCCATTTTCCGAACCGGAGAACCCGCCATGACCAATATTTCCGACGCGAAGCGAATTGTCGTTTCCGGCAAAGTCAAGATGTCCCCGTCCGAAGCCTTCGTCGAGACGCTCGTCGCCCAAGGCGTGACGCACGTCTTCGGCATCGTGGGCTCGGCCTATATGGATGCGCTGGACCTCTTTCCCGCCGCCGGCATCCGCTTCGTGCCCACCGTGCACGAGCAGGGCTCGGCGCACATGGCCGACGGCTTCTCGCGCGTGTCCGGCCGCCATGGCGTCTGCATCGGCCAGAACGGCCCCGGCATCACCAACTTCGTTACCGCGATCGCGGCGGCCTATTGGGCGCATTCCCCGGTCGTGGCGATCACGCCGGAGACGGGCAGCATGTCGATCGGCCTCGGCGGGTTCCAGGAAACCGACCAGCTGCCGATCTTCTCCAAGATCACCAAGTTCCAGGCGCACGTGAACAACCCGGCGCGCATGGCCGAACTCACCGGGCGTGCCTTCGATCGCGCGGTGCTGGAGATGGGGCCGACGCAGCTCAACATCCCGCGCGACTATTTCTATGGCGAAATGGATTTCGAGATCCCGCAGCCGATCCGCATCGAACGCGGCCCGGGCGGCGGCAAGAACCTCGACGAGGCGGCCGAGCTGCTGGCGAACGCCAAGTACCCGGTCATCATCGCCGGTGGCGGCGTGATCATGTCGAACGGCGCCGATGCCTGCATCGCGCTGGCCGAGGCGCTCGAAGCGCCGGTCTGCAATTCGTACCTGCACAACGACACCTTCCCCGCGAGTCATCGCCTGTGGTGCGGCCCGCTGGGTTACCACGGCTCCAAGGCCGCGATGAAAGTGCTGAACAAGGCCGACGTAGTGGTTGCGTTGGGCTCGCGCCTCGGCCCCTTCGGCGTGCTGCCGCAGTACGAGTTCGATTACTGGCCCAAGAACGCCAAGCTGATCCAGATCGACGCGGATGCCAAGATGCTCGGCCTCGTCAAGAAGACCTCGGTCACGATCAACGGCGACGCGCGCGAAGCCGCGATGGCGCTGGTGCAGCGCCTCAAGGGGCGGACGCTCGCCTGCATGGCGAACAAGGACGAGCGCGTGAAGTCGATCCGCACCGAGCGCGACGCCTGGGCGCAGGAACTCGCCAACTGGCACCAGGAAAAAGACTCCTGGAGCCTGGAAGTCGCCAAGGGCTCGAAGTACATGCATCCGCGCCAGGTGCTGCAGGAACTCGAGAAGGCCATGCCGAAAGACGCCATGGTCTCCACCGACATCGGCAACATCTGCCAGATCGCCAATAGCTACCTCAAGTTCGAGAAGCCGCGCAGCATGTTCGGCGCGATGATGTTCGGCAACTGCGGCTACGCGTTCCCGACCATGATCGGTTGCAAGGCCGCGGCGCCCGACCGTCCGGCGATCGCCTATGTGGGCGACGGCGCGTGGGGCATGAGCTTCGGCGAAATTCTCACCTGCGTGCGCGAGAAATTCCCTGTCACGGCGGTGGTGTTCAACAACCAGCAGTGGGGCGCCGAAAAGAAGAACCACGTCGACTTCTACAAGAACCGCTTCCAGGGCGTCGACCTCGAGAACCCGAGCTGGGCCGCCGTGGCGAAGTCGATGGGCGCCGAAGGCGTCACCGTGAACAGCCTGTCCGATATCGGGCCGGCGCTGCAGGCGGCGTGCAAGGCGCAGAAGGACGGAAAGACCACCGTGATCGACCTGATGGTGACGCGCGAGTTGGGCGACCCGTTCCGGCGCGACGCGCTGAAGCATCCAGTACGCCATCTGGACAAGTACAAGTCTTATGTATAGGAACAGGGGAATCCTGCGTTCTTTCGTACGCTGCGCCGTTGCGGCGGCGCTGGCACTGATCGGCCTCGGCGTCGGCGCGCAGGAGTGGCCGGCGAAGCCGGTCCGCTTCATCGTTCCGTATCCGCCCGGAGGTGGGACGGATGTCATTGCACGCATCGTGCAGGAGCCGCTCTCCAGGGCGTTGGGGCAGCAGATCGTGATCGAGAACCGGGGCGGCGCGGGCGGGGCGGTCGGCACCGAAGCGGCGGCAAAGTCCGCACCGGACGGCTATACGTTCCTGTTCACGCTGTCCTCGCACACGATCAATCCTCTTCTCTATAAGCTGTCGTTCGACGTCGAGAAGGATTTCCTGTCGGTGACGACCGTGGCGAGCTTGCCGCAGCTGATCGCCGCCAATCCGGCGAGCCCATTCAAGACCATGCAGGACATCGTGGCGCAGGCCAAGGCGCAGCCGGGCAAGGTCGCGTTTGCCTCGGTAGGCGCCGGCACTCCCTCGCACATTGCGGGTGAGCTGCTGATGCTGCGCGCGGGCATCAAGCTGCTGCACATCCCTTACAAGGGCGGCGGGCCGGCGGTGACGGATGTGCTGGGCGGGCAGGTGCCGCTGCTGTTCGTTTCGATTCCCGCGGCCATGGGGCAGGTGAAGAGCGGCAAGCTGCGTCCTATTGCAGTGACGACGCTCAAGCGTTCGGGCGCCGCGCC
>JANNWA010000251.1:0-3752 GCA_031408275.1 Pseudomonadota bacterium | reverse complement strand
CAATTTCGTCGGGCCGCTGTTCATGCTGAGCGTCATCCTGGCCGTAATCGTGTTCGTGCGCTACAACTTCCCCGCCAAGGGCGACCTGACCTGGCTGGTCAAGGGCGGTGGCCTGGCCTCCGGGCAGCACGTTCCCTGCGGACGCTTCAACGCCGGCGAAAAAGGCTGGTTCTGGCTCGGTGCCGTCGTGCTCGGCACGGTGATGAGCGTGACGGGCCTGATCATGCTGTTCCCGAACTTCGAACAGGTCCGCACAACGATGCAGCAGGCGAACATCGTGCACGGCGTGGGATCGGTCATCTTCGTCGGCCTCTCTTTCGCGCACATCTACATCGGCACGATCGGCATGGAAGGGGCGCTGGACGGCATGCGCACCGGCTACGCCGACGAGGTCTGGGTAAAGGAGCACCACGAGGACTGGTACAACGATGTCAAATCGGGCAAGATCAAGATCGACGAGCCTGAGCCGGCGCCTGCACCTGCGCCTCAGCCGCAACACTAGGGGAGCCAGACCATGATGAAACGACTGATCGCCTGCCTAGCTGCGGGCGCCATTGCCGGCACCGCGTTCGCCAAGCTGCCGCCCACGCCGCCCATGACGGACGAGCAGAAAGCGGAGAAGGCCGCCAAGGACAAGGCCGGCGCCGACAAGGAGGCCGAGCTCCTCGGCAAGTACCAGGACAAGGCCGCGGCCAATTACAAGAAGTCCAAGGGCGTCGCCGATCCCAAGACGGCGGCCATGGCCGCGAAGACGAAGTAATCGGGCGCCCTGGTGAACCGCCCACTGGTGATCGTATCCGTCCTTGCGCTCGCCGCAGGATGCCAGTCCATTCCCGCCGACGCCCCCAGGGCGTCCGCAAGCCTGGAGCCGACGAAGGGCAGCAGCGTGAGAGGTACGGCGACCTTCGCGCAGGTCGGCGGCAGGGTGCAGGTAACCGCCAGCGTCAGGGGCCTGAAACCGAACAGTGAGGTCGGGTTCCATATCCACGAGGCCGGGGACTGCAGCTCAGGCGACGGCATGAGCGCCAAGGGACATTTCAACCCATACGGCAAGCCGCACGCCCATGCGGGCACTGCCGAACGTCACGCGGGCGACCTGCCCAGCCTCAAATCGGATGCGTCCGGGAATGCGAGCCTGACGGCGGAACTCGACGTCATAACCGTGACGGCGGGACCAGCAAGCATCGTCGGCCGCGGCCTGATCGTCCACGTGCAACCCGACGATTTCAAGACCCAGCCCACGGGCAACGCGGGCGCGCGCAGCGCCTGCGCGGTCATCCGGGCCGGAGGCTAGGCCCCCTCTCCGGCCACGCCGTCGGCGAGCAGGAGGCGCGAGCGCGACGCCGCCTTGCGAATCGCGAGGGCCGGGGCGTACTCGGGCGAGTCGTAGAACTTCCTCGCCTGCGCCATCGAAGCAAACTCCACCAACACCAGGCGCGGCGGGTTCCAGCCGCCTTCCTTGCCCTCGACCTCGCCTCCACGCACGAGGAACCTGCCGCCGTAAGCTGCGATCGCCGCGGGGGTGAGCAACTTGTACCCCTCGTAGGCGGCGGGGTCGGTGACGTCGACTTCTGCGATCAGGTAGGCGGGCATGGCGTTCTCCTTTGCGGCGGATTCTACGCGAGGCCTGTCAGGCGCAATACCATCCCGGCACCGGCGGCGACGCCGATCAGCGGGATCAACCCGACCTTGTAGCGCACTGCCGCCAGCAACGCGGCCACCGAGCCGGCAGCGCAGATCCAGTCGAACCGGCCCTGCATGCCCTCCGGCCAGAACACATGGCCGGCGAAGAACAGCGCGAGGCTCACGATCACGCCGACGACCGCCGCGGTGATGCCGGTGAGGGGGGCAGTGAACTTGAGGTCGCCGTGCGTCGTTTCGACCAGGGGCCCGCCGACCAGGATGAACACGAACGAGGGCAGGAAGGTGAAGCAGGTGACGATCGTGGCGGCGGCCGCGCCCGCGAGCAGGAGGTTGCCGGGGCCGAAGAGTTCCGCACCCCAGCCGCCCACGAAGCCGACGAAGGCCACCACCATGATGAGCGGGCCCGGCGTGGTCTCGCCCAGCGCGAGGCCGTCGATCATCTGGGTGGCCGTCAGCCATTGGTAGTGGTCGACGGCGCCCTGGTACACATAGGGCAGAACCGCGTAGGCCCCGCCGAACGTGAGCAGGGCGGCCTTGGTGAAGAACCAGCCCATCTGCGCGAGCGTGCTTTCCCAGCCATACGCCGCCACGAGCGCGCCCATCATCGCCACCCACAGGGCGAGGCCGCCAAGTGCGTACGCGACCACGCGCGACAAGCGGTAGAGCGCGTGCGGCGGCGTCGGCGTGTCGTCGTCGATGAGCGCGGGGCCGTAGCCTTTCTTCGCCGCGCCGTGCCCGCCGCCCATGGCAAAGACGCGGGGGGCGAAGCGCCCGCCCAGCGCGCCAATGAGCCCGGCGCCGATCACGATCAGCGGGAAGGGCAGTTCAAGGGCATAGATCGCGACGAACGCGGCGACGCTGATGCCCCAGAGCGCCGGGTGCTTCAGCGCGCGCTGGCCGATGCGCCAGGCCGCCGCCAGCACGATGGCCACCACTGCCGGCTTGATGCCGTAGAGCAGGCCCGCCACGGCCGGGACGTCGCCGTAGGCCATGTAGACGTAGGACAGGCCGATCAGGATGAAGAGCGAAGGCAGTACGAACAGCCCGCCCGCAACGATCCCGCCCCAGGTGCGGTGCATCAGCCAGCCGATGTAGGTCGCGAGTTGCTGAGCCTCCGGGCCGGGGAGCACCATGCAGTAGTTGAGCGCGTGCAGGAACCGTCCCTCCGAGATCCACCGCCGCCGCTCGACGAGTTCCTGGTGCATCATCGAAATCTGCCCGGCCGGGCCGCCGAAGGAGATGAATCCGAGCTTCAGCCAGAACCAGAAGGCCTCCCGGAAGGGGACCGCCGCGGGCTTGTCCCCGCTCACTTGTACAGGTCCGGGTTCCAGGTGTGGGTCTCCTGCTTGCCGTCCTTGCACCACGCGTAAAGCGCGTCGTAGACCGGCATGGCGTGCGCCAGCATCTCGTGATCGTCGGCATGCAGGTGCGAAAGGCCGAGGGACACTGCAAGCAGCCCCGCGGACTGCGGGGCGAGGTCGAGGTCGCCCGTATCGGCGCCGCGCACGATGGTTGCGAGGGCCTGCAATGCCGGATCGCGCAGCCGGAACACACGCAGGAACGCGTCGAAACTGCACAATTCGCCCACGTGGGAGAACTCGACGTCCGGAATGTCGTAGGCCGTGGCGTGCATGCGCGCTGCCGTGGCGCGCACCTCGTCTTTCGGCACGTAGAGGAACTCGGCATCGGGATCGACGAAGCGGCGGACCAGCCAGGGGCAGGCAACGCGGTCGATCTTGGGCCGCTCGCGCGTCACCCAGAGGGTCGAGGGGCCGGGCGGCTTGGCGCGCAGCGCGAGGCCGGCCTCCTTCCAGTGTTCGATGCCGCCTTCGAGGAACTGCGCGCTGCGGCCGGCGGCAGTGAGTGCAGCGGCGGCCCCCTGGCTGACCGCGTGTCCATGCACGCAGTACACGACGACGCTTGTCGCCGCGGGCAGCGAGCGCGCCCAGGCCGATACCAGGTCGGGGTCGCGGCGCAGCGCGCCGTCGATCATCTCGCGCGAGTCGCCGAAGGCGGGCGGCCGGGATCGAACACCGTGACCACGGCCTCCCCGACGGTCCAAGTGGGGCGCTCCCGTGGCAACCGCCGGACGATCTGCGTGCCCGCGG
>JANNWA010000250.1:0-10544 GCA_031408275.1 Pseudomonadota bacterium | reverse complement strand
CGGGCAGGATGAAATCCTTCAGCGGGGGCAGGTCGGCGTTGAAGGCGTCAAGCAGGTCTTCGAGGCGCTTGACGTGTGGGTCGGCTATGGCCTGCCGGCCCGGAATCGAGACCTCGCCGCCGAGATCAAACAGGTCGTGCTGCACGCCTTCGAGGGCGTCGCGGATCGCAACAGGCAGGTCTTCGGCCAGCAGCAGCCCGACGGTCGAGTTCAGTTCGTCGATGTCGCCGAGCGCCTGGATGCGCGCGCTTTCCTTCGGGACCCGCGCGCCGTCGCCAAGCCCGGTCTCGCCGGCGTCGCCGGTGCGCGTGTAGATCTTTGTGAGGCGGTGCCCCATGTGCGGGTATCCCGGGGTGTGAGTGCGGCGGGGCCGGAATTATAGCGGTTCGGAGCGGCGCATCCCGCGCCTTCAGGCGCCGCGTTTCTTCACTTCGCTCAGCGCCCAGCCGCGCGAAAAAGTGCTGGTGAGCGCTTCGCCTTCGGCCAGCTGCGCGGCGTCCCGCACCACCTCGCCACTGGCGTTGCGCGTGAGGCTGTAGCCGCGGCCGAGCACCGCGGCGGGGTCGAGGCTGGCGAGGCTCGCGCCGAGGCGCTCCAGCGTCTGGCCCGAGCGGGCGAGGTTCTGGCGCATCGCGAACGCAAGGCGCCGCGCGAGGTCCGCGCGCTCGCGCTCGAGGCCTGCGGTGTCCGGGCGCGCGGCGAGCAGGCGCGCCGTCACTTGCTGGAGCAATCGCCCGCTGGAAGCGAGGCGCGCCCGCGGGTGCACGAGGCGCCGCGCCAGGCCGTCTACCCGCTGGATCTCCGTTTCGAGGCGGCGCAGCGTCCCGCGCGTGGCGCGCTCGACGAACTCGGCGAGGCGATCGAAAAGCGCATCGCGCGACGGGCTCACGCTTTCCGCGGCCGCGGTTGGCGTGGGGGCGCGCAGGTCGGCCGCGAAGTCGGCGATCGTGAAGTCGGTTTCGTGCCCGATGCCCGAAACTACCGGCAGGGCGCAGGCGCGGATCGCGCGCGCCACTGCTTCCTCGTTGAACTGCCAGAGGTCCTCGATCGAGCCGCCGCCGCGCGCGAGCAGCAGGACGTCGCACTCGTTGCGCCGGCTGGCGGTCGCCAGCATCGCGGCGATGCGCTCGGCTGCGCCTTCGCCTTGCACCGGGACCGGATACACGATCACAGTGATGGACGGGTTGCGGCGCTTGAGTGTGGTGAGTATGTCGCGCAGCGCGGCCGCTGCGAGGGAAGTGACCACTCCCACGGTTTTGGGGAAAGCCGGGATCGAGCGCTTCGCGGCCGGGTCGAACAATCCCTCCCGCTCGAGCTTTTCCTTGAGGCGCAGGAATTTTTCATACAGAGGGCCCAGCCCGGCGCGGCGCATGGTCTCGACGTTCAGTTGGAAGTCGCCGCGCGGTTCGTAAAGGGTGACCAGGGCGCGCACTTCCACCTGCAGGCCTTCCTTGGGCTGCCAGTCGAGGTACTGGGCGCGGCCGCGGAACATCACGCAGCGGACCTGCGCGCCCGCGTCCTTGAGCGTGAAGTAGCAATGGCCCGAATCGTAGCGCTTGAAGTTGGAGATCTCGCCGGCTACCCACCCCAGGGGGAAGCGGCGCTCGAGGTGATCGCGCACGCTGCGGTTCAACTCCGACACGCTGATCACAGGGGCGTCGAACAGGCCTTTTTCGGGGGCGGAACGCACGGGGAAATAGCTGTCTTGGAAGGGCTTTTCGGGGGACTTTTCAGGCGGCGCGAGTCTACACTAATCCACATCCGGCCCCGACTCGCCCCGCAGTTTCGGCCGATTCCCCGCGGAGTCCGATTCTTATTCGCAGTTCAATGTTTATTAAGGAGAAAATGCTGATGAAATTTTAATCAGACCGACTCAATGCCCGTGTTTGGCAGGCAAAAACGCAACTGCCCAAGCACAATCCACAAACTTATCCACAGCTTTTGTGGATAACCGTGCTGGCCCGCATTTTGCGGATGATTGCGCAACCTCCAGTAACCAATTGCGCGCACTGCACCTGCGCAATCTGCGACACTCTCACGTTGTCCGAAATGCAGCGCAACAAGTTGCCGGGCAGCATGCGTTTGGCTAAAGTGCGCCCCTGATGCCGGCCTCCGGCATGGACGGTTGCGCGGGCGTCATCCGGTCGTGCGGAACCACTAGGAGAATCGATTTGTTCGCCATCATCCAGGCCGCCGGCTGGCCAATCTACCCGCTTCTTCTTGCGTCGATCATCGCGGTCGCGCTGATCATCGAGCGGGCGATGAGCCTGCGAACGGCGAAGATAGTGCCGCCGGGGCTGCTCGACCAGGTGGTGACCGTGCACCAGCGCCAGGGCGTGACGCCCGAGGTGCTGGACAAGCTGGCCAAGGATTCGCCCCTCGGCGAGGTCCTGTCGGCCGGCCTGCGCAACGTGAAGAGCCCGCGTGATGTAATGAAAGAGGCGATCGAGGAGGCCGGCGCCAGCGCGGCGCACGACCTCGAGCGCTTTCTGACCACCCTGGGCACGATCGCCACCGCTTCGCCGCTGCTGGGCCTGTTCGGCACGGTAATCGGCATGATCGAGATCTTCGGTTCGCAGGGGCCCACCGGGACCAACCCCCAGCAGCTCGCGCAGGGCATCTCGATCGCCTTGTACAACACCGCGTTCGGGATCGGCATCGCTGTCCCTTCGCTGATCTTCTACCGTCACTTCAGGAGCAGGGTGGACGGGCTGGTTGTGGACATGGAGCGCTCGGCGGCCAAGCTGGTCGACATCGTGCACGGCGAGCGGGCGGACTACCAGGCCAAGCCCGGCAAATGAAATTCCGCCCGGGCCGCGTCAGGGAGGAGCCGGAGATCAACCTGGTCCCGCTGATCGACGTGATGATGGTGATCCTGATCTTCCTCATGATCAGCACCACCTATTCGAAGTACACCGAACTGCAGATCAACCTGCCCACGGCGGACGCCGAAAAGCAGCTCGAGCGCCCCAACGAAATCGGCGTGCTTGTGAACGCCACGGGCCAGTATGTGATCGACAAGGCGCCCGTGTCGTTTACCTCGATCGCGGCGCTTGCCAGCGACTTGCGCCGCGCAGGCGGCGAGCGCAAGGACCC
The DNA here is from genome assembly GCA_031408275.1 of Pseudomonadota bacterium. GTDB lineage: Bacteria > Pseudomonadota > Gammaproteobacteria > Burkholderiales > SG8-39 > SZAS-79. The sequence goes on along the minus strand of JANNWA010000250.1, from coordinate 7,448 downwards.
GGTCATCGTGATCAGCGCCGACGCGCTCGCCTCCCACCAGTCGGTGGTGCGCGTCATGGAGGCGGCGCGGGTCGCCGGGTACGCGCAGATCACGTTCACCACGCAGGCCACCGCAAAGTAGCCCGCCGCCAGGCGCACACCGGGGTCCAGCGGCCATCGCCTCCGAGGAATCCCTTCCCAGGCTCGCCCGCCACTGGTACCGGGCGAGCGCGCTTTCCAAGGCCCTTCTGCCCCTGGCCTTCGTGTTTTCGATCGTCGCGGCCGTGCGGCGTCTGCTGTACCGCGCGCGCATCCTGCCGGCCGAGCGCATCGGCATCCCCGTCGTGGTCGTGGGTAACATTACCGCGGGCGGCAGCGGCAAGACCCCGGTCGTTCTCTGGATCGCGAGCCACCTTGCCGCGCAGGGCTGGCGGCCAGGGATCGTGAGCCGCGGCTACGGCGGGCGGATCGCGTCCCGGCGCGATCCGCCGGTGGAGGTGCACGCCTCCTCCGACCCCGGGATGGTGGGCGACGAACCGGTGCTGCTCGCGAAGCGCTCGGGCTGCCCGGTATGGGTGGGCGCCGACCGCGTGGCCGCCTGCCGGGCCTTGCGCATCCACCACCCGGAATGCGATGTGCTCGTGCTCGACGACGGGCTGCAGCACTACCGGCTCGAGCGCGACGTCGAGATCGCGGTGGTCGATGTGCGCGGGTTCGGCAACGGCCACCGGATTCCCGCCGGGCCGTTGCGCGAGCCCGTCTCCCGCCTGGATTCGGTGGATGCGGTCGTGTCCAACGGCGACAGCGGAGTCAAGGGCTACTCGATGCGCCTGGAGGGGGCCGCCTTCGTGAAGCTCGCCGGCGGTGGGGCGGTGCAGGCGCCCGCGCTCGGCTCGCCCCGGGTGCATGCGGTGGCCGGCATCGGCGATCCGCCGCGTTTTTTCCGGCATCTCGAATCACTCGGCCTCGAGGTGGTGCCGCACCCGTTCCCCGACCACCATCCTTTTGCTGCCGCCGATCTCGAATTCGGCGACGGGCTGCCTGTCGTGATGACGGAGAAGGACGCGGTAAAATGTACGGGCTTCGCGGCGCGGCCGCATCTCTGGGTGCTGCCGGTGTCCGCGCAGATCGATCCCGCGTTCGGCGCAGTACTCACACGCAAACTCGGCACAAGGAAACCCGGTGGACCCAAAGCTGCTTGAAATCCTCGTCTGCCCGATCTGCAAGGGGCCGCTCGTGCATCGCAGGGAGGCACGCGAACTGGTGTGCAAGGCGGACCGCCTCGCGTTCCCGGTAAAAGACGGAATCCCGGTGATGCTGGAGGAAGACGCGCGCAAGCTCGACCCGCTCGAAGAGGTAGTGTGACTCCTTTCACCGTCGTGATCCCGGCCCGCTATGCGTCGAGCCGGTTTCCCGGCAAGGCGCTTGCCGACATCGCGGGCCGGCCGATGGTGGTCCACGTTGCCGAACGCGCGGCGCTGAGCGGGGCGCAGGCGGTTTACGTCGCGACCGACGACGAGAGGATCGCCGCCGCAGTGCGCGGCTACGGTATCGAGCCGATCGCCACGGGAGCGCACCACGCCACCGGAACGGATCGCATCGCCGAGGCCGTGCAGAAACTGGCGCTGGCCGACGACGCAATCGTGGTGAACGTGCAAGGCGACGAACCGCTCATCGAACCGGGGCTCATCGCGCAAGTCGCGCTCGCGCTCGCAGACGCGAAGGATGCCGTGGTGTCCACGGCCTGCCACCCGATCACTGACGGCGCCGAGATCGGCAGTCCCAACGTGGTGAAAGTCGTTCTCGATTCACGCGGGTATGCGATGTACTTCAGCCGTGCGCCGATTCCCTATGCCCGGGATGCCTGGGGCGGCACGATTGGTGTACATAACGCTCCCGCAGGCCTGCCTTGCTACCGGCACATCGGTATGTATGCCTATCGCGCGGGATTCCTCAGGGTTTACGCGGGCCTCGCTGCAAGCCCGCTGGAGGGCTTCGAGGCGCTGGAGCAGCTGCGCGTGCTCTGGCATGGCTACCGGATCGCGGTCGCAATCAGCGATACCGCCGCCCCGCCGGGCGTCGATACGCCCGAGGACCTCGATAAAGTGCGTAAACTCGGAACTGGCTTACGATAACCGCTTACAAGAATAGCAAGACAGCAACCCAGGGAAGGCTCAGATGAAACTCATACTGCTCGGCCCGCCGGGCGCCGGCAAAGGCACCCAGGCCACGTTCATCAAGGAAAAGTTCGGCATCCCGCAGATATCCACCGGCGACATGCTGCGCGCCGCGGCAAAGGCGGGCACGCCCCTCGGCCTGGCGGCGAAAAAGGTGATGGACTTGGGCTCGCTGGTGTCGGATGACATCATTGTCGGCCTCGTGAAGGAGCGCCTGAAGGATCCCGATTGCGCCAACGGGTACCTGTTCGACGGCTTCCCGCGCACGCTCCCGCAGGCGGATGCCATGAAGGCCGCCGGCGTCGCCCTCGACTACGTGCTCGAGATCGACGTCCCCGACGAGGACATCGTGGCGCGCATGAGCGGGCGGCGCGTGCACCTTCCCTCGGGACGCACCTACCACGTGAAATTCAACCCGCCCAAGGCCGAAGGCAGGGACGACGTCACCGGCGAACCGCTCATCCAGCGCGTGGACGACGACGAAGCGACCGTCAAGAAGCGCCTCGCGGTGTACCACTCGCAGACCCAGGCCCTGATCGAGTACTACACGCAGTGGGCCGCCACCGGCGACAAGCGCGCGCCGCAGTACCGCCGGATTTCCGGCGTCGGCGGCGTGGACGAGATCAAGGCCCGCGCCTTTGCGGCGCTGAAGTAATTACTGCGCGCCCTGCGGCACCCCGGGCGGCCCCTCTCCGGGAGGTGCATGTCGATGATTTTCTGCTAGAATTCGCCCCTTTCTTGCGGGCCTCCCAGCCCGCATTTCAGTCAGTAAATAAGGGGAGTGAGGAATGGAACAGCAGATCATCTTCGCGCTGGTGTGCGCGGTAATCGCCATTGCGTATGGCGCCATCTCCGCCAAGTGGATCGTGTCGCTGCCAGCGGGCAACGCGCGCATGCAGGAGATCGCGGCGGCCATCCAGCAGGGCGCGCAGGCGTACCTCAACCGGCAGTACATGACCATCTCCGCCGCGGGCGTGGTGCTGTTCCTGATCATCGGCTTCGTGCCCGGCCTGGGTTGGTCCACTGCGGTGGGCTTCGCGCTGGGCGCGATCCTTTCGGGCGCAGCCGGCTACATCGGCATGAACGTCTCGGTGCGCGCCAACGTGCGCACCGCGCAGGCCGCCACGCAGGGCATCGACGCCGCGCTCAACGTCGCGTTCCGCGGCGGCGCCATCACCGGCATGCTGGTGGTCGGCCTCGGCCTACTTGGCGTCGCGGGCTTCTTCTGGGTGCTGATGGCCTCGGCGCCGCATGGCCTGGGCAAGACTGTCGACCTGCACGCGGTTCTTCAACCGCTCATCGGCCTCGCGTTCGGCTCGTCCCTGATCTCGATCTTCGCGCGTCTGGGCGGTGGCATCTTCACCAAGGGCGCCGACGTCGGCGCCGACCTGGTGGGCAAGGTCGAGGCGGGCATCCCCGAAGACGACCCGCGCAACCCCGCGGTGATCGCCGACAACGTCGGCGACAACGTCGGCGACTGCGCCGGCATGGCGGCCGACCTGTTCGAAACCTACGCGGTCACCCTGATCGCCACGATGCTGCTCGGTGCGCTGATGGTCAAAGGTGCGGAGATGCAGGCCGTGCTCTACCCGATGGTGCTGGGGGGCTTTTCGATCGTCGCCTCGATCATCGGCTGCTACATGGTCAAGCACAAGGAAGGCTCCAAGATCATGAACGCGCTCTACCGCGGCCTGATCGTGGCGGGCGTGCTCGCGCTGATCTGCTTCTACCCGCTCACCGCCTGGGTGTTCGGCGGCACGGAATACGCGGCGCAGGGCGGCGTGATGAAGCTCTATCTGTCGGCCGTCGTGGGGCTGGTCCTGACCGGTGCGCTGGTGTGGATCACCGAGTACTACACCGGCACCGAATACCAGCCGGTGCGCTACGTCGCGCAGGCCTCCACCACCGGCCACGGCACCAACATCATCGCCGGTCTCGCCGTGTCGATGCGCTCGACCGCCTGGCCCGTGCTGTTCGTCTGCATCGCGATCTACGCTTCGTACACGCTCGGCGGCCTCTACGGGATCGCGATCGCCGCGACCTCTATGCTGTCGATGGCCGGCATCATCGTCGCACTGGATGCCTACGGCCCGATCACCGACAACGCCGGCGGCATCGCCGAGATGTCGAAACTGCCCGAGTCGGTGCGTGCCGTGACCGATCCGCTGGATGCGGTCGGCAACACCACCAAAGCCGTCACCAAGGGTTATGCGATCGGTTCGGCGGGACTTGCGGCGCTGGTGCTGTTCGCCGATTTCACCCATGCGCTCGACCATGCGGGCAAGACCACGGCGTTCAGCCTGTCCGAGCCGGCCGTGATCATTGGTCTCTTTATCGGCGGCATGATTCCCTTCCTCTTCGGCGCAATGGCGATGGAAGCGGTGGGCCGCGCGGCGGGCTCGGTGGTGGTGGAAGTGCGCCGCCAGTTCAAGGAGATCCCCGGCATCATGGCCGGCACGGCCAAGCCCGAGTACGGCACCGCGGTCGACATGCTGACCAAGGCCGCGATCAAGGAAATGATGATCCCCTCGCTCCTGCCGGTGCTCACGCCGGTAGTGCTCGCGCTGGTGATGCGCATGCTGATGGGCGCCGAAGCCGCGCGCATGGCGATCGGCGGCATGCTGATGGGCACCATCGTGACCGGCCTCTTCGTGGCCATCTCGATGTGCACGGGCGGCGGCGCGTGGGACAACGCCAAGAAGTACATCGAGGAAGGCAACTTCGGCGGCAAGGGCTCCGAGGCGCACAAGGCCGCGGTGACAGGCGACACGGTGGGCGATCCGTACAAGGACACCGCCGGCCCCGCCATCAACCCGCTGATCAAGATCATCAACATCGTCGCGCTGCTGCTGGTGCCGCTGCTCTGAGCGGGCTTCAGTGAGCGACAAAAAGGGCGACGCAGTCAGTCGCCCTTTCTATTTGGCGCTGGCGGGCTTCGCCGCGCTGGCCGTGGCGATGGGCGTGGGGCGCTTCGCTTTCACGCCACTGCTGCCCCTGATGCAGGCCGATGCCGGTGTCACGCTCACCGAAGGCAGCTGGCTCGCGTTCGCGAACTACCTCGGCTACCTCGTGGGCGCTCTGGCGACGGTGTGGATGCGGATCGCACCGCATCGCATGGTCCGGGCCGGGCTGGCCGCAACCGGCGTCCTCACGCTCGCGATGGGACTGACGCAAGGATTCGCGGCATGGTGGGCGCTGCGGTTCCTGGGTGGCGTGGCGAGCGCCTGGGTGCTGGTCTTCGCATCAGCACTGGTGCTCGAGCGTTTGGTGGTAGCAGGAGCGCCCGGTCTCTTTGGTCTCGTATTCGGCGGAGTCGCCGCGGGCATCATCGTCACGGGCCTCGCGTGCCTCGCCCTGTCCGCCGCGGGGCTCGGTTCTGCCGCGATCTGGATCGCTTTCGGCGTTGCGTCGCTTGTCGCGGGGGCGTGGTGCTGGAATGCGTTCGGGCCGGTGCCGGCAGTCGCGGCACCCACCGTTCGCCCGCCCCACGCTGGTTCCCGCGGAGGCTGGGGCCGTGCGGCCTGGACGCTGATCGTTGCATACGGCCTGTACGGTTTCGGCTACATCATCCCGGGTACCTTCCTGCCGGTGATCGCGCGCGACATGCTTGGCGGCGCACTTGCGTCGGGTTGGTTCTGGCCAATGTTCGGCGCGGCCGCGTTCGCCGGGACCCTGCTCGCCGGCCGCCTGCCCGATGCACACCTGCGCAGCGCGCTTGTCGGCTGCTTTTTCGTCGAAGCCCTCGGCGTGATCATTCCGGTCCTGGTTGAAAACGCAGCCGGCCTCGCGCTGGGCAGTTCGTTGCTCGGGTTCGCTTTCGTGGCGATCACCACCCTCACGCTGCGCGAGGCGCGCGTGCTGGCGGCAAAGACGCGAACCGACGCCGCACCGCTCATGGGGGCGCTCACCGCATCTTTCGGGCTGGGGCAACTGGTCGGGCCGCCCTTCGCGGGGTATCTCGTGGTCTGGCTCGGCGGCTTCGGGCCCTCGCTGGTCGTCGCGGCGCTGGGATTGGCCGCAGGCGGGATCGCATTGTGGATAATGCGGCGATGAAGAAGCTGCTTTGCGTTTTGCTGTCGCTGGTACCCGGCCTTGTGCCCGCACAGGGCCTGCTGCAGCCCGAAGGGGACACCGGTTACGAGGCGAAGCAGGCCGTCCTCGCCCAGCGCTTCATGGTGGTCGCTGCCAACCCGCTTGCCTCGGACGCAGGCGTGGCGATCCTGCGCGAGGGCGGCAACGCGGTCGATGCTTCGATCGCCGTGCAGATGGTGCTTGGCCTCGTCGAGCCGCAGTCATCGGGCATCGGCGGCGGGCTGTTCCTGCTCCACTGGGACGAGAAAGCGGGCGTGGCAAGGAGCTACGACGGGCGCGAAACCACGCCGATGGCGGCGCAGGCCGGGCGGTTCCTCGATGCTCTGGGCCGCCCGATGGACCGCTACGAGGCGATCGCGAGCGGACTCGCGGTCGGCACGCCCGGGGCGCTGCGTGCGCTGGAACTCGCGCATCGCCGACACGGCAAACTGCCCTGGGCCAGCCTGTTTGCGCCCGCGATCCGGTTGGCCTCGGAAGGCTTCCCGATGCCGCGCAGGCTCAACCGGCTACTCGTGCGCGAAAAGCACCTGGCTGGGAGCCCAGCGGCGCGCGCTCTCTACTACGCGCCGAACGGCCAGCCGAAGCCTGCGGGCACGACGATCGTGAATGCCGAGTACGCGGCTATGCTCGCCGAGATTGCTGCCGGCGGAGCGGACGTTTTCTATCGCGGGCCGATCGCCGCGGACATGGTCGCCGCAGTCCGCGCCCATGCGCGACCCGGCGACCTCACGCTGGACGACCTCGCTCGTTACGAGGCCAAGGAGCGGGCGCCGGTCTGCGGCACTTACCGGCAGCGGCGCATCTGCGGCATGGGACCGCCGAGCTCGGGCGGGGTCACGGTGCTCGAACTGCTCGGCCTGCTCGAGCACACCCCGTTCGATCGTGCCGCGCCAGGCTCCGAGGCCGCGCTGCATTTTTTCGCCGAGGCCGGGCGGCTCGCGTATGCCGACCGCCTGCGCTACATCGCCGACCCGGATTTCGTCCCGCAGCCCGTCGGCGGATTGCTTGAACCTGCGTACCTGCGAACGCGGGCTGCGCTGATCGGCGAGCGCGCAATGGGCCCCGCGCGTGCGGGGCGGCCGCAGGGGGCGGTGGCCTTCGCCGACGCACCCGACACCGAGCTCGCCGGGACCAGTCATGTGTCGATCGTGGACGGCGAGGGCAATGCAGTGGCGATGACGACGACGATCGAGAACCAGT
>JANNWA010000249.1:0-2613 GCA_031408275.1 Pseudomonadota bacterium | reverse complement strand
GTTTTCGGCGGCCTTCGCCGCCTGTTAAACGTGGTCTGTCCCTGATTATTCGACTTTGGCGCCGGACTCTTTCACGACCTTTGCCCACTTGACGAGTTCGGTGCGGACCAGGGCACCGAGGTCCTGCGGGGAGCCGCCGTTGATCGTGTAGCCCTGCGCCACGAGCTTGTCGCGGATGTCCGGGTCCGCAAGGGCCGCGGCGAATTCCTGGTTCAGCCGCTGCACGACGGGCTCCGGAGTGCCGGCCGCGGCGAACAAGGCAAACCACGTGGACACCTCGTAGCCGGGCACGCCCGTCTCGGCCACCGTGGGCAGGTCCGGGAATGCCGCGAGCCGCCGGGCCGTGGTCACGGCGATCGCCCGCACACGGCCGTCCTTGATCAACGCAAGCGAGGGCGGCAGGTTGGCAAACATCATGTTGACGTCCCCGCGCGTGACCGCCACCACGCCTTCCGAGCTTCCCTTGTAGGGCACGTGCACTAGTTTCACCCCGGTCAGCATCTCGAACAGCGCCGCGGACATGTGCTGCGAAGTGCCCGAGCCGTTGGACGAATAAGTCAGGGTGCCGGGTTGCGCCTTTGCCGCGGCAATGAGCTCCGGAATTGTCTTGTAGGGAACCTGCGGATTGACGATAACCACATTGGGGATGCTCGCGAGGTTGATGACCGGCGCGAAATCCTTCACCGCGTCGTAGCCGACCTTCGAGTAAAGCGCCGGGTTCACCGCGTGCGACGCAGCCGTGCCGAGCAGCAGCGTGTAGCCGTCGGCCGCGCCCTTGGCCACCTGTTCGCTGCCCACGCTGCCGCCCGCGCCCGGACGGTTCTCTACCACGATCTGCTGGCCGAGGGCCGCACCGACCCTGGGCGCCACCAGGCGCGCGAGGATGTCGGTGCTGCCGGGGCCGTACGGCACCACCCAGCGGATCGGCTTGGCCGGCCAGGCCTGCGCCTGCGCGGATGCCGAAGCGGCGCACAGGGCGAGGACGGCGAGGCTCTTGAGTACGGCTGCATTCATTGCGTTTCCTCGAAGTGTTGGCGTATCGGCGTACGTTAAAGCAAATCCCCTGCCACGGGAACCTGCGCTAGGATCCCATTTCAATATCAGGAGCCCACCATGCCGTTCTGCCCTCTTCCCGATGCCCCGCACGGCGGTGGCCGCCTCTACTACGAAGCACGGGGCGCGGGCGAACCGCTGCTGTTCGTTGCCGGCCTCGGCGGCATGGGCAGCTTCTGGGCGTCGCAGCTCGAGGCTTTTGCACAGACCCACCGCGTCATCACCTTCGACCATCGCGGCACGGGGCAGTCCACCCACTCGCCGATCCGTTACTCGATCGCGCAGATGGCGGACGACGCGCTGGCCCTGCTCGACCACCTGGGAATCGAGCGCACCCACTACGCAGGGCATTCCACCGGCGGCGCGATCGGCCAGCACCTGGCGGCCAGCGCCCCCGGGCGCATCGGCAACCTCGTGCTGTCGGCCACCTGGCCGCGGGCGGACGCGTACTTCCGGCGCCTGTTCGAAGTGCGCAAGGGTGTGCTCGAGGCCCAGGGCGTGGGGCCCTATACCCGACTGGGCAACCTGGTGCTCTTCCCGCCTTATTACTTCGCGGCCAACGCCGCCGCGATCGACGCACGCGCCGAGCAGTCGCTCGCCGGGCTCGCGCCCGCGGCGATCCTCGCGTCGCGCATCGACGCCATCCTCGAGTTCGACGCATGGGAGGCGCTACCCGGGATCGGGCACCGGACGCTGGTGGTGTGCGCGAAGGACGACATGGTCACGCCGGCCTACTTCTCGGAGCAGCTCGCCGCCCGATTGCCGAACGCCACGCTGGCGCTGATGGAGCGCGGCGGGCACTTCTGCCCGGCCGCAGAGTCCGCAGAGTACAACCGGATAGTGCGCCGATTTCTGCTTGAATCTTGAACTTTACAAGCGATAACCCGCCTGTTGGTGCGGCTTCCAGGCCAATCGACTTTCCGGATTTGTATAACCTACAGTCCGGCCCACTTCAGCCGGACGCGCGCGATTGCCATGCCCACGGCGGCCTGCGAGGGCTCCACCACCGGCAGGCCGACCGCGTCCTGCAGCGGTTTGCGATAGCGCGCCATGCCCGCGCAGCCCATCACGATGACGTTTGCGCCGTGCGCATCGCGCAGCGCGGTGCCCACCTCGACCATGCGGCCGAAGGTTTTCTTCTCGTCGGACAGCTCCGTCACGCCCAGCCCCACCGGAAGTTCGGCGGCGAGCCGGTCCATGACGCCCATCGCGCCCATGTAGCGCAGGTGGCGCGGGATCGATTTCTGCAGGATGGCGATCACGCCGAATTTGTGCCCGAGCGTCAGCGCCGTGAGGATGCCGCACTCCGAGATCCCGAGGACCGGCCTGGCGGTAGCCTCGCGCAGCGAGTGCAGCCCCGGATCACTGTAGCAGGCGATCACGAAGGCGGCGTACTCGCCCTGCTTTTCGGTTACGAGCCTGGTGAGCGGCGCGATCACGCCGTCGACGTGCTGCTGGGTTTCGATGCCGGGCGGCCCTTCCTTCAGGGTCACGCAGTCGATCTGCGGGCCGCCGGCGATGCGCAAGGGCGCCATCGCCTCGTCGATGCCGCGCGTCACG
>JANNWA010000248.1:0-3775 GCA_031408275.1 Pseudomonadota bacterium | reverse complement strand
GGTGCTCTGGTTCGAGAACGTGGCCGACTCGGCCTTTCCCGTCGTCACCAATGTCTTCGCAACGCGCGGCCGCTACGCGATGGCGCTCGGCGTGGAAGAAGAGCGCCTGATCGAGGAATGGGCCCTGCGCGGCGACCGGTCGCTTGAGCCCGTGCTGCACGACAAGGGGCCAGTGCAGGACGTGGTCTACAAGGGCGCGGACGTCGACCTCGCCCGCATCCCTATCAAGAAGCACTTCGAACGCGACGGCGGCCGCTACATCACCAACGGCATCATCATCGCCAAGGATCCCGAAACCGGGGTGCGCAACGCCAGCCACCATCGCATGATGGTCAAGGGCAAGACGCGCCTGGGCACCAGCCTGCACAGCCGCCGCCACCTGTGGGACTACGTGCGCCGCGCCGAAGAACTGAAAAAGGAGATCCCGATCGCGATCGTGATCGGCGGCCACCCGCTGATGACCTTTGCCGGGCTCTGGAAAGGCTCCATGGCGATCGACGAATACTCCGTGGCGGGCGGCCTTGCCGGCCGTGCGCTGGACATCTCGAAATGCGTCACCGTGCCGATCGAAGTGCCGGCCGAGGGCGAGATCGTGATCGAAGGCCACATCCTCCCTGGCGTGCGCGAGCCGGAAGGCCCGTTCGCCGAGTTCACCGGCTACCACTCGGAGCGCTCCACGGAGAACGTGATCGAGGTCACCGCGATCACGCACCGCAAAGGCGCGATCTACCAGGACGTGGTCGGCGGCATGTCGGACGAGCATTGCAGCATGCTTGCCGTACCGCAGGAAGCGCGGTTACTACGCGCCCTGCGCGGCACCTTCTCCAATGTGACCAAGGTGTCCTACCCCAAGTCGGGCACCTGCCGCTTCCACGCCGTGATCGCCATGCGCAATCCCGTGGCGGGCCAGCAGAAGAACGCCGCCATGATCGCGTTCGCCGAGGACATCAGCCTGAAGCTCGTCATCGTCGTCGACGAGGACGTCGACGTGTTCGACGACCAGGACGTGTTCTGGGCGATGGCCACGCGCATGCAGGCCGACGACGACATCGACGTGATCCGCAACGCGTTCGGCGCGATCCTCGATCCGTCGAACGACAACGGCAAGACGGCCAAGATGATCATCGACGCGACCAAGCCGCGGCCCGACTTTTCCAAGCGGCACACGCTGCCGGCGGATGCGATCGCGCGCGCCAAGGCGCTCATCGCGAGGGCGCGCGCATGAAAGGCAAATCGCAGCCGCGGCTCATCATCGGCATCACCGGCGCTTCCGGCACGATCTACGCCGTACGCGCCCTGGAGATGCTGAAGAAACTCAAGGTCGAGACCCACCTGGTCATGACGCGCTCGGCGCAGGTGACCATGGCCTACGAGACTTCCTGGAAGGTGAAGGACATTGCGGCCCTGGCCGACGTGGTCTACCGCAACGAGGACATCGGCGCGGCGATCTCCTCTGGCTCGTTCAAGACCCTGGGCATGCTGATTGCGCCCTGCTCCATTCGCAGCCTGTCGGAAATCGCAAGTGGCGTGACCGGCAGCCTGCTGTCGCGCTCCGCCGACGTCGTCCTCAAGGAACGCCGGCGGCTGGTGCTGATGGTGCGCGAGACGCCCAATCATCTCGGGCACCTGCGCAGCATGGTGGCCGTGACCGAGATGGGCGCGATCGTCATGCCGCCCGTGCCGGCCTTCTACACCAAGCCGAAGACCATCGACGACATCGTCAACCACTCGGTCGGACGGGCGCTGGACCTGTTTGGGCTGGATACGGGGATGGTCAAGCGTTGGGGCGAGGATGTCGGGCCGAAGGGGTGAGGCGCAGTGTTGTTGTGTAGTAACACTACATAACTTCTTCCAGCGCCGCTTCCATAGCGGCGTTTTAGTTTATGAAGTTAACCTTTATTGCCCGACCAGGCAGAAGCGGCCATGTTCCAGCAAGCCTTCAAGACTATTGACGATTCACTACGTCCAGAACGACAACCTCGCGCTCAATCTGGGCGGGGAGAAACGCTTCGAGTCCATCGACGAGGCGCACTTCGACCGGCTCGCCAGTCGCATGGAAGCCCCACCGAAATTCCTGCTGGACGTCGTCAAGCAGACAGTCGCAACCGCGCGGAAGGAATGGCCGGGCATCGTTCGCGAAATCGGTCTGCCGGAAAACTTGCGTGATCGCCTTTACGGCTATTGGGGCACGCTTTCCGAACTGCTGCGGATACGGCAACAGTGAAACGCTCCGAGCCGAATTGGAACGTCATTGTCGACATTCATGGCACATTGCCCCGCCCGTCCACAACCTTGTACCGATCAAACGGATCCTGAGATGGGAAAGATAGCTTTGACGGTCATCGGCTGGATCCTCCGGAAATTCGGCCTCCTTCTACTGCTTGTCGCAGGCTACCTTCTCGCACCGTCAGTCAAGGACTTCTGGGATGTCATTGTCGAATTTGATCCAATTGCTGTTGCCGAGAAAATAGAAAGGAAAGTCAAAGAGTCGATTCCGAGAAAGGACACGTCCAAGGAAGAGATCGCACGGAAGATCCAGGGACTCCGGAATGCCCTGGAGCAGAAAAAGCGCAACCGCATCGAATTGGGCGAGGAAACATGCTTCCTGCCAACGTGCAGTACGGTCAAGAATGCAAAACTCTACGCCGTCGATTTGGAGTTTGAAATTATTGAGCGCGCGTTGATTTATGCCGAAGCACTGCGCAACGGAAAGCTGGCGTGCGCGGACCTTGATGGAATCAGTGTTCAACTCGCAGATCTAAGGAGCCTCGCGAGTGGCTTGAGCCAGGCTAAATCGGCCTGGATGCCCCAATCGGCAGCGCACAGTGCGCTCCTGGGCAAAATGCTGGATCTTGAAAAGACCCAGAAGGCGTCTGTGGAAGCTTGCAATGCCTACCAACGCCTAGCCGATGCTTTTGACGCCAACCTCAATACGGTTAGACAGAGATTGGACACGAAGCATGGGAAATTTCTCACCGATCTGGGCGAGTTAAAGGCTTCACGGTCAAAGCTGTTGCAGGGCGTACTTCCCCCGGCTCTTGCGACTCTTGCCGGAATCATCTTCCTGCCAATCGGCATAAAGCTGGCCGCCTACTATGGCGTTGCACCCCTGGCTTCGCGCAGATTCGGCGTTCGATTGCTTCCGGAGTCCTCCGGAGAATTGGTGGTGGCCAGTCCACCACAGGCCCTGCAACGGATTGATCTGGAAAAGGGCTGGGAATTGCTGATTGCCCCTTCGCTACTGCGTAGTTCGCCGGATGCAGCCGTGAAGCGCACAAAGACAGTCCTGGACTGGTCGATGCCCCTTTCGAGCATTGCTTCGGGGCTCTATCTCCTCACCTGCATCCGCACGGAGGGCACAGGTACGGTTACGATTTCCGCAGGCGAGGAGGATCACAATGAGATCACCGTACTGGAGTTGCCTGCCAATTCGGCTTTGGTGCTCCAGCCCCGCTGCCTGGTGGGGGTCATACAGCGCATCGACAGGCCGTTAAAAATAACCAGGCCCTGGCGCCTGGGCAATCTGGGAAGCTGGCTGACACTTCAATTGCGGTACGTCGTGTTCCACGGACCGGCAAAGCTCATCGTGAAAGGCAACCGGGGCGTAGAGGTTGATGCAGCTCAGGCAGGCACCTCCATAAACCAAGCCGCCACGCTCGGATTCAGCGCGAACTTGGGCTATGGCGTGGCACGCAGTGGACCCTTTTATGGATACCTGAGCGGCAAGACCGAGTTGTTCAATGATTGCTTTTCTTCCGGACCGGGTTACTACGTT
>JANNWA010000247.1:0-2540 GCA_031408275.1 Pseudomonadota bacterium | reverse complement strand
GGTCGGCCAATGGTTGTTGTAGCCGAAACCCAGCACATCACCATTGCCGGAGAAGCGCTGGCCCAACTGGGTCGAGAGCGGCAGCCCCTGGTCGCGCGAGCGCAGCAGTATCTCGGTGCTGCCCAGGCTGCCCGCGCCCAGAATCACGATGGCGGCCATGACGCTCATCGGCACATCTTGCGAGGTCGACTCCGAGGGATCGGCCGAGGGCCCCATGAAGAATACCCGCCACAGCTTGCCCTCGCGCGCCACATGGCTCACCCGCGCCTGGCAGAAGATCTCGGCACCGTGGTTGCTGGCGTCCGGCAGGTAGTTCATCAGGGTGGTGTTCTTGGCGCCGTCGTTACAGCCGCTGCAACAGTCGCCGCACAGGGTGCAGGCGACCTGCGGCACGCCAAACGGGTTGACCTGGGCTTCGAAGTTCACGCAAATCGGCGGCCGGTAAAAGGGCTGCTTCATCAACTTGGCCGAACTCTCCAGGGCGTCAAGCTTGCCCAGCTTCGGAAATTTGATCGGGTAGGCCTTCGCATCGAGCATGCCGCGGGCACGATCGACATGCGATTTGAGGACATCGGGATCGTCGCGGAATTCCTTCGGCCATTGCCGTGGCGTGTAGGTGAAGAGGCGCTCGTCCATCTCCAGCGCCACGTTGGCATTGATCAGCGAGGTGCCGCCAAGACCGCAGCCGACGAACGCCATCATGTCCGGGTTCACGTGCACGTTGAACATGCCATACGGGCTGCCGATGCGGCCGCGGCTGGTGTCCGCCTGCATCTGGCCCGTCGCGCTCGACAGGTCGTTGGGGTACTGGCCGGGCAGCAGTTCACGGCCGCGTTCCAGCACGCAAACCGACTGGCCGGCGCGCGCCATGCGCGAGGCTGCCACGCCGGCCCCGTAGCCGGAGCCGATCACCACCACGGTGTATTCGGCCTTGAGTTGCGTCAGTGGTCTGGAGATGGCTTTGATCATGTCGGTCGCTCTCGCTTAGCCCGCATCAGGGGTAAAGAACTCGGCGAGCAGCGCGCCGGCGTGCAGTTCGGTGGCGGCGCGTGCCTCGCTGGTGAACGCGTCCCACAAGGGGCGTGTCCGGCCAATGGCCGCGTCCAGGTCTTGCAGCAGGGGATTGCCGGCATCGCGGAATCCGCCCAGCCCCGCCGCATGCACCGGTGCCATCTTGCCGTTCTGCGGGTCGTTGAACAGGCGCAGCGAGGCCAGGTTGAGTTGATCATCGATCAGGATCGCCGCGGCGCCCTGTGCCGGCGTCATGGTGGGCTGGTCCATCACCCAGCCGCCGGTGTTGTAGACCGCCACCGGTTGCGCGAATCCATCGACCGCCAGCTGGTCCTGGAAAGGCTTGTGCGTATGGCCGAACACAAAGCTCATGTCGCGGGCCGCGCGCAATTTGCCGGCCTCGCCAATCTGCCGGCGCACCGGGCCGCCCAGGTACCAGCGCAGGTCGGTCACGCCGTCGGCCGCCAGCACGCTTGAATAGCTGTTGCGCTCGGACGCGGCGGCACGCAGCACGGTTACATCCACCAGGGCCTTGAGAACGTTGGCGACGGTCACGCCGAGGGCGATCTTGGTGTCACCGCCGATGCCGAAGGAGGAGGCCAGCTTGGCCAGCAAGGCATCGCTCAACTGCTGCGAAAACTGGTGCGAGGCGGCGGCGTCGCGCAGCATCTCGTACAAGGTATCGATATCCTTTCCGACCATGCCGGCACTGCCCAGGTCGGAAAACAGGAAGTCGACCCAGGCGCCGTTTTCCGCTTCGATCCGCGCCACCGTTTCGGGCCGGCCATCACCGCCGCGAAAGGCGCTATTGATCGACGACATCACGCGATAAATAGCGTCGACGTAATGCCCGTGATGCAGCACCACGCAACGCGCGCGCTCGGCGTCGATCAGCCCCAGGTTGGGGTAGGCCACCCGCACTTTGGCATCCGACAGGTGGGCGTACCCCTGCATCACCTGGGTCATCAGGTCGCAACTGATGTCACCCGGCGCGAACAGCGGCGTATGCTCGATCAGGTCGGGGATGAACTTCGCGTCGCGGTAGTCACCCAGGTGCTGCAGGAAAAAGCGGTCCTGCGCGGTACGCCACAGGTGATGGTCATGGTTGCCCGGCACCGTCAGCAACTGGTTCGAGAACACCGGCGGCTCATCTGGGGGGAACATCACCTCGATGAAACGCTTGAAGCCCTGGGCCACTTCGCCAAACGGCGACTGGCCCAGGTCGAGCACGTCGCCCAGCAGAATCAGGGTCGGTAACTCCGGGCCGCTTAAGCCTCGCACGGTCTCGCGCAAGGCACGGCCAAGGGCCGCAAGCGTCGTGCTGGGCCGCAGCAGGTCGACCTTGCCGTCCGCATTCATCCAGGTCAACACGCTGTAGTCGGCGCCCAGGTGCAGGTCCGACACGCAAACGTATTTGAGTGTGCTCAATTTAGGGCCCCCCCTATGTCGGCGTTGTTCGACGGGTTGTTATTCTTTTACTTCAACCCTGTGCGGAACGGTATTCAAAAATTGTCAAGCCAGCGTTCTGC
>JANNWA010000246.1:0-2380 GCA_031408275.1 Pseudomonadota bacterium | reverse complement strand
CCGTCGCGGCCGATCACGAAGCGCTTGGCTTCCGGGCCGGCTACCCATTGCCGGTCGCCAAGCATGATCACCAGCCGGGAACTGGCGACCGGCGCATCACGCAGCATGGCTTCCGTGATGGTCGTGTCTTCTCCTGTGGAGGCCTGCCAGGCGATCTCCTCGACCTGCATCTCGTCGCGCTTGCCGCGGATGTCCAGGGCGCCGAGCTTGCGCATCGAGCGCCGCACCAGCGGCGAGATCGCGCCCGCGCTAGCGGTCGTGGTCAGGATCTGGCCCGCCTTGGCGTAGGCGGTCAGCCGGCTGGCGATGTTCACCGCATCGCCAAAAACGTCGCCCGCCCGCTCGATCACGACGCCGGCATGGAAGCCCACGTGCATGCCGGGCTCTATGCCGCCATGCGGCGCGCACGCCTCTACCTTGTGGAGAAGGTCGCACGCCGCCCGCGCCGCAGCGTCCGCGTCGGGCATCAGGGCGAGGATTTCGTCGCCGATTGTCTTCACCACCCGGCCGCCGTGCTGCGTGACCGCCGCGGTCGCAAGTCCGAGGAGCATGTCGATCACCGTTCGTGCCCGGCTCTCCCCGAGCAACTCGTGCAGCTGCATGCTACGGCTCACGTCGGCAAACAGCACTGCGGGAGTTACCCCCGGCCGGTGCTTGCCGCTGAGCTTGGGCAGCGTGATATCGGGACTTTTTCCGGTCGGAATGGCGGCCTTGATCTGCTTGTTGGTCAAGTGCATTTGGTTCCCCTTTTGGCCGGATTGGTGCCTGCGGAGGGCACACCTAATCGGCATCTGACGCCTCTTGCTTCGTATCGATTGTCGGCGCGCGGAGGAGATGTTCCAAACAAAATCTGACGCTTTTGGTGACGGAGTCGGCAGTCGGGTGAAAACAGAAGGAATGAGAGTGAGGAATATTTCCTCCCCTGGGCGTGCGGCACCGCTCGCAGCAGATCCAGGCGTCGGGTCTGCCTGCCAAGTGCCGCCGGTCTGCCCTACCAAGGCTCGACCAGCAAGACCGTGACCGGCACTCCCGAAACCGCGTCCAGCAGGACCACGCCGTCGCGCTTCTTCGCACGCAGCGGCAAAACGCGCACGGACTCGCGTGTGCGTCCGCTGGAGTGCAGAAAACGATCGAACGCAGCCGGGTCGCGGTCATATACGGCAGCCAGGGGCTTGGCGCGATTCAGCGCAGCGCGCGCTTCCGGCTGGTATGGAACGTAATACTGCGGAAACCGCTGCAGGTCCTTGCCCTCGAGCGATGAATCGATAATGCGTTGCCGTTCACGCGGATCGTCCGGCAGCAACGCAGCTACGAACTGCGGCCCATCGACCGGCCGGCGCCGGAATTCGTCGCGTGTTACCGCGGTGAGGTCCCGGGCACTGATATCCAGGGCTGCGACAAGGTCGAACCGGTCAATGGTGAAGACGAGATACGCCGGCCGCGCAAGGAAGGCGGCAAACAAGCCGCCCCCGAACACAGCGAACTGCACCGCCGCGACCCATGCCATGCGTCCCTTGAATCGATATCCCGCTGCCGGCCCGAGGACCGCACTTGCTGCAACCAGAAAGATGCCGATGCGACTGCCACCGCCCGCCTCGAAGAGCGGCTGTGGATACCAGACGAGCAGCATGGGGATGAGGCATAGCGCGCCCAGGGCGACGCTGACGACGAAATGGAGCCCGAGCCGCAGGGCGAGCGGCTTAATCGTCCTTCAACGCGTCGAGCGGCGGGCGCGCGGTCGGCTGCGGGGCGGGCGTCGGAGACGCCTGCGCCTGCGCCCGCGCCTCCACGATGTCCGCCAGGCGCTTGCCGAGAATCCCGCTGATGTTGAAGTTTAGCTTTGCCATGATGTGCGGGAAGAACACAAGGTCCTTTTCGATCCGCTCGTGGTCAAAGCGCAGCACCGACACCGCGCCGATCGCGCGCACGTCGGCCGTGCGGCGCGTCGCCTGCACGAACCCGATCTCGCCGAACACGTCCCCCGGGCCGAGGATGGCGATCAGCCGGTCTCCCTCGGGCTCGACGCGCACGACCTCGAGCTGGCCGCCGACCACGATGAACATGCTGCGCCCCATGGCCCCTTGCACGATCAGGCGGTCGCCCTTGCCGTAATCGAGCAGCTCCGAGATCAGGATCGTCTTGCGGATCTGGTAGCCGCTCATGCCGCGGAAAAGCGGGCTGTGCTCGAGAGCCGCCCGCTGCCTGGACATCGCGAGGATCTCGTAGAGGCCCACCAGCCGGATCTTGGACATCACCAGCGGCGTGATCAGCAGGTTCGCGAAGATCGAGAACAGCATCGTGGCCGCGGCGAGCGCGCCGAACTGGGCGATCAGGGTGAAGTCGGAGAGCAGCAGCACGCCGAAACCCAGCGCCAACGCGA
>JANNWA010000245.1:0-3052 GCA_031408275.1 Pseudomonadota bacterium | reverse complement strand
CCGCGGCGTCGAGCACCATGAGCGCCGCGCGCGCGTTCTCCGGGTCGAAATAGCGGCTGAAGGTGTCCACGAACAGCGCCACCTCCCGCCCGCCGCTGACGGTGCGCAGGCGGTCGATGAACGGATGGCCGTGCCATTTCGGCAGGCTGCGCTTCCCAGACAGGCCCGCGATCGCTTCGCGCCCCGGGAGCATGGACAGCAGGTTCACCAGCCACGACAACCGCGAGGCCCACGGCGCGTAGCGCGGCAGGAAGGCGACGATGCGGTCGCGCACCGTCAGCCCATGGCTCTTCTTGTACTGGTGAAGGAACTCGATCTTCATCTTCGCCATGTCCACGCCGGTCGGGCATTCGCGCTTGCAGCCCTTGCAGGACACGCACAGGTCCATCGCCTCCTTGACCGTTTCGGAGGCGAGCGCCTCGTCGGCGCGCAGCCCCTCCAGTTGCCCCGACATCGCGAGCCGCAGCGTGTTGGCGCGGCCGCGGGTCAGGTGCTGCTCGTCACCGGTGGCGCGGAACGACGGGCACATCGTGCCGGCGTCGAACTTGCGGCAATGGCCGTTGTTGTTGCACATCTCCACGGCTTTATCGAGGCCGCCCCACTCGCTCCAGTCGAGCGCGGTCGCGGGCACTGATGCCTGGTAACCGGGTTTGAAGCGAAACAGGCTGCGGTCGTCCATCTTCGACGGCGCAACGATCTTGCCGGGATTCATGAGGCCCAGCGGGTCGAACCAGCCCTTTATCTCGGCGAGGCTCGCGGTGAGGCGCGGGCCGAAGAAGGGCGCGATCCATTCGGAGCGCACCAGGCCGTCGCCGTGCTCACCCGAGTAGGCGCCCTTGTATTGCTTGACCAACGCGCAGGCTTCTTCGGCGATCGCGCGCATTTTCTGCGCGCCGCCGCGGCGCATGTCGAGGATCGGGCGCACGTGCAGCGTGCCGACCGAAGCGTGGGCGTACCAGGTGCCCTTGGTGCCGTGCTTGTGGAAAACCTGCGTGAGGCGGTCGGTGTACTCGGCCAGGTGCTCGAGCGGCACCGCGCAGTCCTCGATGAAGGACACGGGTTTGCCGTCGCCCTTCATCGACATCATGATGTTGAGGCCGGCCTTGCGCACCTCCCAGAAGTCCTTTTGGAGCTTTGCGTCGATCACCTCGACCACGCTGCCCGGCAGGCCGAGGCTGCCCATCAGGTCGACGAGCTGCTTCACCTTCCCGACCTGCGCGGCATGGTCTTCGCCCGAGAACTCGACCAACAGCACCGCGTCGGGCTCGCCCTTGATCACCGCGTCCACGGTCTTCCTGAAGGCGCCGATGTCGCGCGCTAGGTCGATCATCGTGCGGTCGACCAGCTCCACCGCGGTGGGGCCGAGCTTCACGATGTGCTGCGCGGAGTCCATCGCGGTGTAGAACTTTTGAAAGTGCACCACGCCGAGCGCCTTGTGCGCGGGCAGCGGGGTGAGCTTGAGCAGCAGCTGCTCGAAGTACGCGAGCGTGCCCTCCGACCCCACGAGGAGATGCGCGGCGTTGGCGTGCGGCGGCCCGAGGTGGTCGAGGTTGTAGCCGGCCACCTTGCGCTGGAGCTTGGGGAACCGCGCCTCGATCTCGTCCTTGTCGCGGGCATGCAGGGCGCCCAGCTTGTCGAGCAGCGCGAGGTACCCGGGCGGCCCGCTGCGGTCGTCCATGCGCCCGAAGCGGTAGCGCTCGCCGCTGGCGAGCATCGCGTCGATCGCCAGCACGTTGTGCACCATGTTGCCGTAGGCGATCGACCTCGAGCCGCATGAATTGTTGCCGGCCATGCCGCCGAGCGTGGCCTGCGCGCTGGTGGAGACGTCCACCGGGTACCAGAGTTTGTGGGTTTTTAGCTGCGCGTTGAGGTGGTCGAGCACGAGGCCGGGCTGCACGAGCGCCGTGCCTGCCTGCGGATCCACTTCCAACACCTTGTTGAGGTACTTGGAGTTGTCGACGATCAGGGCCGCGCCCACGGTCTGCCCGCATTGCGACGAACCGGCGCCGCGCGGCAACACCGGCACCCCCGCCTCCACCGCAACCTGGATGGCCGTGCGTGCCGCTTCCGGCGTGCGCGGGATCACCACCCCGACCGGCTCGACCTGGTAGATGGAGGCGTCGGTCGAATAGCGTCCGCGCGTCGCAGCGTCGAAAAACACTTCGCCGTCGACCTCCTTGCGCAGGCGCGCGGCGAAAGCGGCGTCGCCCGGGGCGGTCTTGACGAGTTTGATCGGGAAGCTCGGAGCGTTCATCGCGCTAGGCCGCCGCGGCGGCGTTGTCGGCGAGCGCTTCCATGACGCTCGTCACCTTGTGCGCCAGGTGCTCGGCCAGCAGCCTCTTCAGGCGCGGGGCGTCCCGGGTCGCGAGGGCGGCCAGGATCTCCTCGTGCTCGCGCACCGCGGCGTCCCAGCGCTCCCGGGAAAGGTTCGCCATGTAGCGCGCGCGGCGCACGTTGGCGTTCAGCTGGCGGTAGGTGTTGGTCAGCACGGGGTTGCCGGAGGCTTCGATGAGCTTCATGTGGATAAGCTGGTTGTACCTGAAATACCCGGCGAGTTCACCCCGTGCGTGGTGTGCGAGCATCTCGAAGTGCAGCGCGCGGATCTCGGCGATTTCGGCTTCGCTTGCGTTGGCGCAGGCGAGTTCGCCCGCGAGGCTTTCGAGCGTCCCCATGACCGCAAGCGTATCGGCTATGTTGGCCGCCTTGAGCGGCGTCACGATCGCGCCCCGATTGGGCAGCAGTTCGACCAAGCCCTCGGTGGCCAGCATCTTGATCGCCTCGCGCAACGGGGTCCGCGAGATGCCGAGCTGGTCGCACAAGACCCGCTCGTTCAGACGGGCGCCGGGCTCGAGTTCGCCCTGCACGATACGGTCGCGCAACTGGTCGATCACCCCCTCGTGCAGCGGGCGCCGCTCGATCCGCCGCTCCACTGCGCCGTCCAGACTCTCTATCGTTCCCATGCCTGCCATCCCCGGTTGCACGCAGCTGATTTTGCATACATAATACAAAAAATCACCCAAAAACACAATGCTGCACCCCTTTGCTGCACCCT
>JANNWA010000244.1:0-7270 GCA_031408275.1 Pseudomonadota bacterium | reverse complement strand
CTCGGCCATGTCCCTGCCGGACAATCGGCGAACGCATTTGTCGTTTGGAGGGCTGCAA
The DNA here is from genome assembly GCA_031408275.1 of Pseudomonadota bacterium. GTDB lineage: Bacteria > Pseudomonadota > Gammaproteobacteria > Burkholderiales > SG8-39 > SZAS-79. The sequence continues at coordinate 7,212 of JANNWA010000244.1, read as the reverse complement.
AAACATAGATTAAAAGTCTGCTGAGCATACGTCCCCTCACGAGCGCCTAACGTCCTTGGTCAGCCGCGCGCGGTTTTGCGCGCGTCGGCTGCACCAAGCGGTTAGGCATCGCGCGACAGCGTTGTCGTGTCATGTGGCCGACGGAGATGCTCTCAGTCAAGGTATACATACTCAAAGCTCTTGACCGTAGTCGCTGCCTTTACAGAACATATGTGTCGCGAGAGCGGGGTAAAGCCTGTAAATGTCACGGGCAGCCACCTATCTTCGTTTAGGGGTGCAAACCAGCGAGTTTGTCGTTGGTCCGCACCACTTGCGATCGCCCGTTTAAAGAGCAAGTCGGCGTTTTCGCCTACTTTCACCGACCCGCAGAACTCCGTGGCAAGACGTTTTGCGTTGTGCTCTGTGTAGGCAGCATAGGCAACGAGAGCGACCACGAGAGCCACGGCGGCTGAAAGTATTTGAACGGACACTCGAATTTTGGAGTGGGCCATGAGATGCCTAACGTAATGTCGGGCGCAGATTTGCCGCATAGCATGGCCAAGTGCGCCCGAACCTGGCAGCCATATTGGCTGGAAACCCGCTTGCCTTATGGGTTCCGTGGTGTATACTGTATATAAACACAGTACTATCACTCCGTGAAAACCGGCACCTCTCTTCGTCCCGTCCGGCCGGCTGTGCCGTTGCCGCCGCTGCGTTCCGCGCGCCTGCTCGACCAGGTCCGGGAGCGCATCCGCTATCTCCACTACAGCATACGGACGGAGGATACGTACGTCTACTGGGTCCGCTCATATATCTTCTTTCATGATCGCAGGCACCCGGCCGAGATGGGCGGGCCTGAAGTGGAGGCGTTCCTGTCGTGGCTTGCCAATACGCGCAACGTGGCGGTTTCGACGCACCGGCAGGCGCTGTCGGCCCTGTTGTTCCTGTACCAGAAAGTGCTGGGCCTGAACCTGCCGTGGATGGAAGCGATCGGCCGGCCGCACCGCCAGCCGCGGTTGCCGGTGGTGCTGTCGGTTGAGGAGGTGACGCGCATTTTTGCGCTGTTGGATGGGGGGCACCGGCTGTTCGCCCAGCTGCTGTATGGGACCGGCATGCGCATCAGTGAAGGCCTGCAGTTGCGGGCAAAGGATGTGGATTTCGATCACCGTGCCATCGTGGTCCGTGGGGGCAAGGGCGGCAAGGACCGCACGGTGATGCTGCCGCAGTCTCTCGAGGCGGGGCTGCGCGCGCAGCTGGCCAGGGCCCGGGCAGTGTGGTCAGCGGATGTGGCCGCCGGGCGCGCGGGAGTCGCGATGCCGAACGCGCTCGATCGCAAGTATCCGCGGGCGGGCGGGTCCTGGGCGTGGTTCTGGGTCTTCCCGCAAGCCGACCACTCCGTGGATCCGCGCGCAGGTGTGGTGCGCAGGCACCACATGTACGACCAGACGTTTCAGCGCGCTTTCAAGCGGGCGGTGGACCGCATCGGGTTGCACAAGCCGGCGACGCCGCACACCCTGCGGCATTCGTTCGCGACGCACCTGCTGCAGTCGGGCTACGACATCCGCACGGTGCAGGAACTGCTTGGCCATTCAGACGTGAGCACGACGATGATCTACACCCACGTGCTCAAGGTCGGCGGGCGCGGGGTGCGCAGCCCGGTCGATTCTCTGCCGCAGGACTAGCCTACTGCTGCGGCAACCCCGCCTGCTTGACGAGCTTTCCGGCCATCTCGCGCTGCGCCTTGACGAACGCGGCGAACTGTTCCGGGCTGCTGCCGATCGGCACGAGGCCCATCTCGAACAGCTTCTGGCCGATCTCCGGCAGCTTCATGATGCGCACAAGCTCGGCGTTGAGCTTGCCGACCACGTCGGCGGGCGTTCCGCCCGCGGCCGCCACGCCGTACCAGGTGCCGGACTCGTAGCCCGGCACGCCGGCCTCGGCGATGGTCGGGACGTCGGGGAAGAGGGCTGCGCGCTTCACGGACGAAACGCCGAGCGGCCGCAGCTTGCCCGCCTTCACGTGCGAGACGAAGGTCACCATGTTGTCGAGCTGGGCCTGTGTCTGCCCGCCGAGCAGGTCGGTGGTGGCGGGCGCGCTGCCCTTGTAAGGCACGTGCAGGGCCTGGATGCCGGCCATGCTTGTGAGCAGCTCCCCGGCCAGGTGCTGCGCGGTGCCGGAGCCGCCGTTGCCGATCACGAGCTTGCCGGGATTGGCCTTGGCGTAATCGATGAACTCGCGGACCGACTTGATGGGCACCGAGGGGTTGACGACCAGCAGCAGCGGGGCGTCGACCAGTTGGGTGACCGGCGCGAAGTCGCGGATCGAGTCGTAGCCCAGGCCCTTGTACACGTGCGGGTTGACCGACATGAAGCCGTGCGCCACCAGGGTCAGGGTGTAGCCGTCCGGCGCCGACTTGGCGCCGAGCTCCGCGCCGATGTTGCCGCCCGCGCCGGGCTTGTTCTCGACCACCACCGGCTGTCCCCAGTGCTTCTGCATCTCGCCGCCGAACATCCGCGCCAGCACGTCCGTTGCACCGCCCGGGGCGAACGGGACGATGATGCGCATGGGCTTCGTAGGAAACGCGCCTGCGGCGCTCGCGGGAAGCGTCTGGGCCTGCGCCACACCGCCCAGCAGCAGGGCGGACAGGCACAAAAGTCCGACTTTTACTTTTGAAAGTCCAGACTGGTGGCCGATCCCATGGCAGTTAGTGTATTGGTACCGGTACATCATGGCTCTGCCTTCACGCCCGCGACCTGGATCACCCTGGCCCACTTGGCGATTTCGTCGTTGAGGAATTTGGCCCCCTGCTCGGAGGTCCCGCCGACCGGCTCGATGCCCAGCGCCTCCAGCTTGCCCTTGATGTCGGCGGAGGTCACGGCTTTCGTTACCTCGGCGGAGAATCGCGTCACGATGTCGCGCGGCGTCGCGGCCGGGGCGAGGAACAGCACCCAGGTCGAGGCCTCCAGCGCCGGGCCGCCGGCCTGCGCCATGGTCGGCACCTCGGGCGCGCTCTGAAGGCGGTTGGCCGAGAACATGGCCAGCGCCTTGACCTTGCCGCCGCGCACGTGCGGCATCAGCGTGCTCGGCACGTCGACCAGGATCTGGATGTTGTTGCCCATGAGGTCCTGCAGCGCGGGGGCGGTGCCCTTGTACGGCACGTGGACCATGTCGATCCCCGCCGTCTGCTTGAGCAGTTCCGTGGTGAGGTGGGCGGCCGCGCCGATGCCCGAAGACCCGAACGAGAGTTTGCCCGGGTTGGCCTTGGCGTAGGCGATGAGTTCCTTCACGTCCTTGGCCGGCAGGGCGTTGCTGGCGGTCATGATCAGCGGCGCGATGGCCACGAGCGAGATCGGCACGAAGCTTTTCACCGGGTCGAACGGGAGCTTGCCGGCGTAGAGCGTCGCGTTGGCCGCATGCGCGCCGATCACGGTCACCATCGTGTAGCCGTCCGCGGGCGCGCGCGCGGTCTCGCCCACGCCCACGATCGAGTTGGCCCCGGGCTTGTTCTCGATCACGATGTTCCAGCCGGCCTGCTCCTGCACCTTCTGCAGCACCATGCGGGTCACGTTGTCGGTGATGCCTCCGGGCGTGTAGGGCACGATCCAGCGGATCGGCTTCGCCGGCCAGGCCTGGGCCGCGGCGAGGCCTGAGAATGCGAGTGCCGCCGCGGCTGCGGCAACCCCGAGTGTCTTGCATACGGTTGCTTTCATGGTGTCTCCTCTCGTTTTTATGCTGCGATCTTATACGTAACCGGGGCCTTCGATGGGCGGGTGCTTCAGCAGGAACTTCTCGTCCACCTCCAGCCCCAGGCCGGGCTTGTCCTGCGGCCAGACCTTGCCGTCCTTGTCGACCTTGTACGGGGTGGAGCACAGCTCGTCGCGGAACTTGTTGGCCTTGGACACGTCGCCCTCGAAGTAGCCGCCGTTGTCGATCGCAGCGAGGAAGTGGATGCTGATCGCGTGGTTCAGGCCGGTCATGGAGCTGTGCGGGTTGATTGGCAGCTTGTAGGCCGAGGCCAGGTGCGCGATGCGCAGCGCCTCGGTGAGGCCGCCGGTCTTGGACAGGTCCGGCTGCAGCACGGTGATCGAGCCGTCCTCGATCACGCGGTTGAACTCGAAGCGCGTGTAGTGGTTTTCCCCCGCCGCCAGCGGCGTGTTGGAAAACCCCGTGGCGAGGCCGTAGCTCACGTAGTCGTGCGCGGGGAAGGGCTCCTCCAGCCAGGCCACGTTCAGGTCTTCCATCGCCGGCATGGCGGCGCGGGCGTCGTTGACCGTGTAGCCGGTGTTGGCGTCTGTCAGGATTGCGATGTCGTCGCCGATGGCTTTCCTCACCGCGCGGATGCGCATGATATCTTTTTTTGGCGAGTCGCCCACACGCAGCTTGACGGCCTTGTAGCCGGCCTTGAGGTGGGGTTTTAGTTCGGCGATGAGCTCCTCGGGCGGCTGGTAGCCCAGCGAAACCCCGCCCGCGTAGGCGGGAATGCCGCGGTACGCGCCGCCGATCAGCTTGTAGATCGGCATGCCGGCGGCCTGGCCGCGGATGTCCCACAGCGCGCAGTCGATACCGCTCATGGCCAGGCAACACCCGGCGCCCATGCCGTGGCTGCCGAGCTGCATCTTGTAGATTTTCGCCCATACACCAACCACGTCGGCGGCATCCATGCCCACGACGAGGCGCTTCAGGGTCGTCTCGATGAGTTTTGCGACCGCAGTGTGCGCGCGGCCGTGGTGCGACTCGCCCCAGCCGACCAGCCCGCCTGCGGTCGTCACCTTGACCACCACGGCGTCGCGCTTGATCGCGGTGCCGATGCCGAGCGTGACCTGCGCGTGCTTTGGCACGGGGAAGGACGTGGGGTAGGCCTTGATGTCGACGATCTTCAGGTCTTTGGATGCCATGGTTTCCTCTCTGGATTGACAAAACTGTGGGGCGGCTGGCCGGCGAGCATGCGCAGCGCCTCCTGCGCCGCGATCACGCCCGAGCGCTCGCGCGACTCGCGCGTCGATCCGGCCAGATGTGGGGTCAGAGTCGCATTTTGCAGGGTAAGCAACGGGTGGCCGGGTTCGAGCCGGTAGTGCTCGTAGACGTCCAGCATAGCGCCTGCGATCACATTGTCGCGCAAGGCATCGACCAGGGCGGCCTCGTCGAGAACCGGGCCGCGGCCGACGTTCACGAGGAATGCGGTCTTCTTCATGAGCGAGAGGCGCTGCGCATTCATGAGGTGGTGCGTCTCGGGCGTGAGCGGGCAGGTGACCACCACGAAATCGGATTCGGCCAGCAGTTTTTCCAGCGGCGCCGGTTCTACGCCGGCGGGCAGCGCGTCGAGGCGCCGCTGGTTGCCGAGCACCCGCATGGAGAGGCCCGCGCCGCACATGTGCGCAAGGCGCTTGCCGATGTGGCCGACACCTACAATGCCCAGCGTCTTTTTCTCGACCTCCACTGCCTGGCTGGCGAGGCCCCGGGCGGTATCCCACGCATCGGTGCGCAGCGACCGGTCGATCATGCGGAAGTTGCGCGCGAGCAGCAGGATCGCCATGAGGCAGTACTCGGCGACCGACTGCGCGTTGCCGCCGGGGATGTTGCCGATCATCACGCCGCGCTCGTTCGCCGCCGCGATGTTCACGAGGTCCGTGCCGGTGCCGTGGATCATCACCGCGCGTATGCGCGGCGCCGCCGCGAAGAGATCGGTGGGCAGCCGGCTGCGGGTGATAACGGCGTCGACTTCCCGGGCGAGGGCGCGCAGCGTTTCGAGGCTCGTGTCGGGCGGCTGCACGACTTCCACGCTCGCCGCAAGCAAGGCGATCCCGGCCGGGTCGATCAGGTCGGTGACGAGGACGCGGTCCATGCGGTATTCAGCGCACTTTCAGGGCTGCAACTTCAGGGCCGCAACTTCAGGGCGACCTTGCCCAGCGCGCGGCGCGACATTATCGCGTCCTGCGCTTCGACGTAACGCTCGAGCGGGAAGCTTTCCGCCAGCACCGGCGACAGCCGCCCGGTGGCGGCCCAGGTGAATATCTTCTGGTAAGCGGCGCGCACGCGCGGCTCGTGCTGCTCGCGCCCGTCGCCCGGCGACCAGCCAACGTAAGTGCCGAAATTGAACCCCAGCACCGAGATGCTCTTGACCAGCAGCAGGTTGGCGGGGATTTGCGGGATCGTGCCGGAGGCGAACCCGATCGACACGAGGCGCCCCTCGAGCGCGAGCGAGCGCAGCGCCGCATCGAAGTGTTCGCCGCCGACCGGATCGAAGACGCACTCCACGCCGCGGCCGTTGGTGGCCGCGCGTACGGCTTCGCGCAGGTCTTCAGCGGAATAATCGATCGTTACGTCCGCGCCATGGGCCCTGGCCTGCGCGCACTTGGCCGGCCCACCAGCCGCGCCGATCACGCGCGCACCGAGGGCCTTGCCCAGCTCCACGGCGGCCAGGCCCACGGCCCCGGAGGCGCCCAGCACGAGCAGCGTTTCTCCCGGCTGCACGCTGGCGCGCCACACGAGCCCGCCGTAGGCCGTGCCATAGGAGATGCCCAGGTGCAGCGCGCTGCCGGTGTCGATGTTTTCCGGGAGCTTGTAAACGGTGTGCTCGGTGGCGCAGGCCTGCTCGGCGTATCCGCCCCAGTCGAGCAGCGCGAGCACGCGGTCGCCCGGTTTGCATGCGGTCACGCCGGGCGCGGTTTCGAGCACCGTGCCTGTGATCTCGGTGCCGGGGGTGAAGGGCAGCGGCGGCTTCCTCTGGTACTTGCCGGCGATCCACAGGCTCATCGCGAACGACACGGAGGCATAGTCCACGGCCACGCGCACGCCGCGTGCCGGCAGCACCGGCTCGGGCACGTTCTCCACGGATACTGCCGTGCGGTAGTCGCCGAATGCTCGGCAGACGAGCGCACGCATGTTTATGCCGCCACGCCGGACGCGATCAGCGCCGCGCATTCCAGTTCGGTCAGGCCGGCCTCGGCGAGCACCTCCAGCGTGTGCTCGCCGACATGCGGCGCGGCGGTCATCGGCCAGTCCGCCCTGCCGCCCGGGACCCGTGCCAACGGCATGCTGCCGTAGGGGGGTTGATCGATTTCGCGGAACACGCCGAGGTGAACGGCCTGCGGCGTGGCGCGGAACCCGGCGTAATTGACGACCTCCGCGCAGAGGACATCGGCTGCGGCGAACAACTGCAGCCAATGCGCGGTTTCCCCGGTAGCGAGGCGTTTCGCGACTTCGGCATTGACAAGAGCCGCATTCTTTTGCCGG
>JANNWA010000243.1:0-3057 GCA_031408275.1 Pseudomonadota bacterium | reverse complement strand
CGACTGGCTCGCCCAACAGGGCAAACCATTCAAGGACTGACTCAGAAGTAGTACCTGAGCAGCACCTGCATGACGCGCCGCTCGGCGAGCGCGCCGAAGTTGGTGCCTGGCTTGCCGGTGTTGATCTGGCTTTGCAGCGCCACGTCCACCTTGGTCCAGTGGTAGCGCGCCTCGAACCACTGCAGCCGGCTAGAATCGACGGCGTCGTAGCGCAGCATGGCGGTGAGGTCGAGGTGCTTCACCATGGCGTCGGTCCAGGTCGCATACATGAAGGCGTTGTGCCGCGTCGCCGGATCCTGCACTGAACCCGCAAAGGTGCGATACCGGCCATACGCCGCCGCTGAGCCGCGCCGCAACGCGTTCCACCCGTCCCGGTCGAGGCCCGCGCCGTTGTAGTCGTATTCGAACGTGAGCGAAAGGTTGTCTGCCGTAGTGTAGGTGAGCCCGGTGGCCAGGCGGTTGCGGTAGGCCGTGTCGTCCGGGCCGCCGGCCGCCTGCGACCGCAGCGAGGGCAAACGCCCGCCCGACCACTCCACATAGGCGACGGTAGCGTCGTTCAGCAATCCCGTGAGGTTGAAGCCCAGCTGCGCCGACTGCCCGGTGCCGCCCGAGAGCAGCAACTGCGGGCTGAGCGCGTCGGAGACCTTGTGGCTCGCGGCCACCTGCCAGCGGTTGCGCGGGTTCGTGGCGCCCGGGTCCAGGTTGTAGGCGCCGAGGTTGCGGCTGTCGGCGAGCTTCGGCGAGACGATCCCCGTGACCGAGCCTTCGGCCCACAACGCCTGCCCGCGCAGCATCGCGCTGCCCTGCCGGTTTTCCTTCAGGCTGGCCGGGTCGAGCGAGGTGACCGAGCGCAGCGCGCCGGCGCGAAAATAATCCGTCGGGTTGTAGCCCATCGCCACGCCGTTGCGCACGTTGATGCGCCCGAGGTCCGCGATCCGGTCGGGCTGAGCCTGCCAGCTGAGGTACGCCTCCTTCAGCGTATTGATGTTTCCATCGCCGGTGCCGTTGGCCGATTGCAGTCCCAGCCTGTTCATGTCGAGGCGGTCGGCGATCACGGCGCGCCACCCCGGCGCAAAGGCCCTGTCGTAGCGCACATCGAACGAGAGGCGTTCCCCGTGGAAGGCGGCGCCCGTGGCTTGCCGTGTGGATTCGCGCAGCGCGCCCTCGGCGTAGATACGCCAGTCGCTGCCCTTCTCGGCGGTCATCGCGGCCTGGTCGGCGATGGACAACGCATCCTCGTCGCTCGCCGGGGCAGCCAGGGCCGATAGCGGCAACGCCATCCCGGCGGCGAGGAACCAGGCGCGCACGGCTTACTCGGGCTTGAAGCGGGGCAGGTAATCGCGCTGCAGCCACGCCTCTGGAATTTCGCGATAGGCGTAATCGCTGTAGCGCATCACGGTCACCCAGTTGGGGTCGAGCCCGTCGATGATCACGGCTTCCGTCGGGCGATCCACGCCGAGCTGCGGCTGGTAGCGGCGGTAGTAGGCGGTCTTCAGCAGCTGGCCGCTGTCCGTGTAGAAGCGCGCCTTCACCGGGCGGTTGTTGGCGGTGTCGATCCACATCTCGATCCTGGCGTAGGTCACGTCGGCCGCAACGCCGGCCAGCGCGAGCTTGTAGCACTTGCGCGCCTGGCGCTCCCCGTCCTGGATGCTCTCCTCTCCCGCAAGCTCGGCCTTGTAGTCCTTGGCGAGGTTTACGGTCACCACGTCCCCGTTGGCCGCCTGGCCCAGCAGCCGCTGCTGCGGCGAGAGCCGGATGCTCGCCTTGCTCGACGGGTCGAAGAACCACAGGTCGTTGCCGTTCTTGAGCATCAGCTTGTTGGCGTCGCGCACCGGTGCCACGAAGCGGATCAGGCTGCGGAACTGGCCGCTGTTGGCCTCAGCCTTGGAGTAGACGCTCAGCGTGTTGCCGTCCGTCTGCTTTCCGTTCTTGTATTCGACCAGCGCCACCGTCAGCGAAAACGGCTTGTCCGGGTTCCGCACCGCGTCGCTCGCCGCGAGGATGGCCTGGGCGGTGGGGGCCGCCTGGGCTGTACCCGCGAAGGTTGCGAAGATCATCGATGCGGCCAGCCGCTGCAGGTTCATGGTTTCCCCCTTAAACATGGCGCAACGCGTCGACGATCATCATCCGCGAGGCACGGCGCGCCGGCCACCACGCCGAGACCACGGCCACCAGCGTGAGCCCGATGCCGGTGACCAGCATCATGCGCGTCTCGCCCCACACCCGCACCGTCAGCGGCACCTTGTCCACCTGCCCCGGCGGCAGCCAGGTCAGGCCGCCGTGGTTGATGAGCCACGCAAGGGCCAGCGCGGCCACGATTCCTGTCGCCGCGCCGATCAGGCCGAGGAGCAGCCCCTCGCACACGAACAGGTGACGAATCCCCGCGCGGCGCAGGCCCATCGCGCGCAGCGTGCCGATCTCGGTGGTGCGCTCGAATACCGCCATGCTCATCGTGTTTCCCACGGTAAACAGCACGATCGCGCCGATCAGCACGGCCATGAAGCCGAAGATCGCGGCGAACATGCCTACCGCCTGGCCATAGAACGGGTTGAGGGCCTCGAAATCCTGCACTTCCAGCGGCTCGCTTTTGAGCGTGCTCGCCAGCAACTCCTCAAGGCGCGCTCGCGCCGCCGGGATCTGCTTCGTATGCACGAGCTGCAGTACCACCGCGGTAGCCTGCGGCTTCTCGCTGCCGTAAAGCAGCCGCTGCGCCTGCGACAGGTGCATGCCGACAAACATGTCGTCGATCTCCTTGAAGCCCTGCCGCTCGGCCTTGACCGCGCGCAAAGACGCCACGTTGGGCGCGCCATGCACGTTGGCCGCCAGCAGCTCGATGCGCGCTTCGTCGCGCTTCGCGGCCGGCCGCGCTTCGAGGGCTACGAGGGCGGCAATATCGGCCGGCGCGCCGGGCCCGGTGGGTTCCGCCGCCTTGGGTTTCGCCACGCAGTTGGGTACCGCCAGCGGCTCGCACAGCTCCAGCACCCGCGCCACGCCGGTGCCCACGATCACGGCGTCCGAGGGGGTGCCGGTAAGCGCCGAGGGCACGATTTTCAGGGG
>JANNWA010000242.1:0-2348 GCA_031408275.1 Pseudomonadota bacterium | reverse complement strand
ATGGGCGGGCGGCGCGCGAAGCCCTGCAGGAATCCGGGCTGTGGGACGGCATGCGCGACAGGCTCGTCCTCGGTGAAAACGTGTCGCAGGCCGCGCAGTTCGCCTCCAGCCCGAGCGCGCAGGGCGGCATCTTCGCGTATTCTCTGGCCCTCTCCCCGACCATCGCGAAACTTGGCGGCTACACACTGCTCCCCGAATCGTCGCACGGGCCCTTGCGCCAGCGCATGGCATTGCTTTCGGGGGCCGGAGAGACCGCACGCGTCTTCTACCGTTACCTCCAGTCCCCGCCTGCGCGCGAGGTCTTCCGGCGCTACGGCTTCGTCCTGCCCGGCGAATAGCAGGTAGGAATGGACTGGTCGGCCCTCACGCTTTCGCTGAAACTCGCGGCCTGGACGGCAGGACTGCTCCTGCCCCTGGGCATCCTCGCCGCGCGCTGGCTGGCATGGACCGGGTTTCGCGGCAAAGCCTGGGTCGAAGGGATCCTCGCGCTGCCGCTCGTCCTCCCGCCCACGGTGCTCGGCTACTACCTCCTGGTCGCCTTTGGCGCCGGAACCCTGCCGGGGCAGTGGTACGAAGCGATGTTCGGCCGCCCGCTCGTGTTCTCGTTCGAGGGGCTGGTGCTCGCCTCGATCGTATTCAACCTGCCTTTCGCGATCCAGCCCATGCAGCGCGCGTTCGAGTCAATAGGCGCGGAGGTCCGCGATGCGGCCGCCTGCTGCGGCATGACGCGCTGGAGGGCGTTTGTCCGGGTCGAATTGCCCCTCGCCTGGTCCGGGATCGTGTCGGCGATGGTTCTGACCTTCGCCCACACGCTCGGAGAGTTCGGCGTGGTCCTCATGGTAGGCGGCAGCATTCCCGGGGAGACCAGGACCGTTTCGATCGCCATTTACGACCGGGCGCAGGCCATGGACACCTCGGCCGCAGGAACGATGTCCGCCGTGCTGCTCGTCCTGTCACTCGCCGCGATGGTCATCGTGTACTCGACCTCGGCTCCTGCCGGCCGGCGCCGTGGCTGACGCCGGCCTCAGGCTGTTGGCGCGCCAGCGTTCGCCGATCCCCCTCGACGCCGAACTCTCCTGCGGACCCGGCGAAGTCCTCGCGATTACCGGCCCATCGGGCAGCGGCAAGACGACACTGTTGCGCGCGATTGCTGGACTCATGCACCCCCTGGAGGCTTCGATCGAATGCGCGGGCGAAACCTGGCTCGATACCCGGTCCGGCAAGAACGTTCCGGCCCGGAACCGGCGCGTCGGCTTCGTTTTCCAGAACTACGCGCTGTTCCCGCACATGAGCGCGCTGCAAAACGTCGCCGAGGCCATCGACGGACGCCCAGACCGGGAGCGTGCCGGGCGCGCCGCGGAGCTGCTCGAGCGGGTTCACCTCAAGGGACTGGAGAAACGCCGGCCGGCACAACTGTCCGGCGGGCAGCAGCAGCGCGTCGCCATGGCCCGCGCGCTTGCGCGCGAACCGAAGGTCCTCCTCCTCGACGAACCGTTTTCAGCGGTGGACCGCGCCACCCGGGAGCGCCTGTACCACGAACTCGCCGAACTGCGCCGGGAACTGCGCATGCCGGTCATCCTCGTGACCCATGACCTCGACGAGGCGGCCATGCTCTCGGACCGCATGTGCATACTGCACCGCGGCCGCACGCTGCAGACCGCGCCCTCCGACCTGCTGCGCAGCCGGCCCGCGAACGCCGAAGTGGCGCGCCTGCTCGGATTGTGCAACGTCTTCAATTGCGCGGTGATCGCGCATCGCCCCTCCCATACGCTGATCGACTGGCAGGGCAGGGTGCTGGAGGCCCGCCTCCAGCCGGAATTCGCCGCGGGCTCGAAGGTGTGTTTCGCAGTGCCGCCGTCGCATATCCTCCTGCATCGACGCGACCGGCCGTCAAGGGGCGAGCAGGAGAATCCGATCGAAGGCATCGTTTCCGATTGCGTCGCGCTCGGCGAGAATTGCAGCCTCGCGTTGCGGGTAGTCGGCATCGCGGAGACGCTCTACTTCAGCATACCTACGCACGCCGCGCGCCGGAACGGGGTGCGGGCCGCGGAGCCGGCGACCGTGTCGTTGCTCGCGGAGGGCCTGCACCTGATGCCGATCGCACCCGGCGACTCACAGGGTTGAGGACGGGAATCACCTGCCTTCCCCAGTCATTGATGTACCGGTACTGGTACACAAACTGGCAGGAGAGCGGCTCCAGTTATTGTCCAGTGGAAGTAAATGTTTTGAATTCATGGATCGTTCGGCGAACGCCCTTGACAACGCGGCGCTCCCGGGCGGATGATCCGGGCACGGGGAACGCAGGCTCCCCGCATCTCAAAGACCGCATCCAAAGGCGATTGCGTCCA
>JANNWA010000241.1:0-4802 GCA_031408275.1 Pseudomonadota bacterium | reverse complement strand
GTGATCCAGGGATGCCCGGTCTCGAACAGCATCGACAGCATCTTGCGCCAGAGCTGCAGCGCGGGAAGCTTGCGAAACAGCTTCAGTTCGCCCGAGGCCGCCTTCGCTTCGTAGCCCAGGTAGACCGCCTCAAACGCCTTGCCGAACGAGTCGTGCAGCTCGGGCACGTCGGACGGAGAGAACAGCGTCCATTCCCCTGCCTCCATCACGCGCTTCATAAACAGGTCCGGGATCCAGTTCGCCGTGTTCATGTCATGGGTGCGACGGCGGTCGTCGCCGGTGTTCTTGCGCAGCTCGAGGAACTCCTCGATGTCGAGGTGCCAGGATTCAAGGTACGAGCACACCGCGCCCTTCCTCTTGCCGCCCTGATTCACCGCCACGGCCGTGTCGTTCACCACTTTCAGGAAGGGAACCACGCCCTGGGACTTGCCGTTGGTCCCCTTGATGTGGGAGCCCAGCGCGCGCACCGGCGTCCAGTCGTTGCCCAGGCCACCGGCATACTTGGCGAGGAGCGCGTTTTCCTTGATGGCGTCGTAGATGCCGGTCAGGTCGTCGGAAACCGTCGTCAGGTAGCAGGAGGAGAGCTGCGAGCGCAGCGTGCCGGAGTTGAACAGGGTCGGCGTCGAACTCATGAAGTCGAAGGTCGACAGAACGTTGTAGAACTCGATCGCGCGGGCTTCCCGGTTGGCCTCGTTGAGCGACAGGCCCATGGCGACGCGCATGAAGAACGCCTGCGGCAGTTCGATCCGCTGCTCCTCGATATGCAGGAAGTAGCGGTCGTACAGCGTCTGCAGGCCGAGGTAACCGAACTGCAGGTCGCGGTCCGCCTTGAGGGCCTGACCGAGCCGGGCAAGGTCGAATTCGGCCAGGCGCGGGTCGAGCAGCTCGCCGACAATGCCGCGCTGGATGAACTGCGGGAAATACGCCGCGTAGCGCGTGCCCATCGACTCGTGGCTCGCTTCCTCACCGAGCACTTCGCGGCGGATCGTATTGAGCAGCAGGCGCGCCGTGACGTAGCTGTAGGCCGGGTCCTTCTCGAGCAGCGCCCGTGCGGCCAGGATCGCGGACTTGTGCACCTCTTCCATCGGCACGCCGTCGTACAGGTCGCGCAGGGTGGCTTCCAGGATCGCCTCGGCCGAGGCCACGCCTTCCAGCCCGACGCACGCCGACTGCAGCAGGCGCATGAGCGCGTCCACGTCCAGCGGCCTCTTGAGGCCGCTTTCGGTCACGTTGACGGCATTGGCAGCCGGCTTTTGCTGGGCCGCCTTTTCCTGCGCACGGGCCCGGGACCGCTCTTCGCGGTACAGGACGTAGGAGCGGGCGACGTCATGCTCGCCGGAGCGCATCAGGGCGAGCTCGACCTGGTCCTGGATGTCTTCTATATGGAAGGTGCCCCCGGCGGGCTGGCGCCGGATCAGCGCACCCACCACGGTGTCGGTCAGGCGGGCGACGAGCTCGCGCACGCGGGCCGAACCGGCGCCCTGGCTGCCGTTCACGGCCAGGAAGGCCTTGGTCACTGCGACCGCGATCTTGGAAGGCTCGAACCCGACCACCGAGCCGTTGCGGCGGATGATCTTGTAGTCGGCGTAGGCGTTCGGCGCCGCAATGCTCGTCTCGGGAAGACTCACGCTCTGCGCGGGATTCGGTGCCGCACCTTCTTGCGCAATCTGCATGTGCTCTTCTCCCCTATTCTTTCTTTTTCGAAAAACCACAAGATCTAGTGCTTGTCCGCTCATTCCGAACTAATTCTAGTGCGCACGATTTTACATTGCAAGATATTTTTTGCAAGCAAGGCGTGACGCCGCCGCGTGTGACGGATTTCACGCGGCCGGACAGCGCGAGGGGAATCAGGCGGAAGCGAGCAGCGACAGGCAGCGCGGCCAGTCGAACAACGGGCCGGGATCGGTCTTGCGCGACGGTGCGATATCGCTGTGCGCGGCGACGTCCGTCAGCGGGAGCGCCGCCTGCAGCGCGCGCACAAGTTCCGCGAGGCGCAGGTACTGCGCGGGCTCGAACGGCGTGTCGTCTGAACCCTCGAGTTCGACGCCGACCGAGAAATCGTTGCACCGCGGGCGGCCGCGCCAGCGGGATTCGCCCGCATGCCAGGCGCGGCGGCCGACCGGCACGAATTGCACCAACCCCCCATCGCGCCGCACAAGGAAATGCGCGGAGACGCGCAGCCCTCGCAGTGCTTCGAAGTACGGGTCGGCGCCCGCGTCCAGCGTATTGGTGAAGAGGCGCTCGACCGAATCGCCGCCAAACCGGCCGGGGGGCAGGCTGATCGAGTGCACCACGAGGAGCGTTACCGGCCCGCCCGCGGGGCGGTCGTCGCAGTTGGGAGACGCCGCGTAACGTGCGCCGGCGACGATGCCCTCCGGAGCGAGTTTCACGCCTTCTCGTCGGGCTCGCGGATGTCGAGCCGCTGCATGCGATAGCGCAGCGCCCGGAACGTCACGCCAAGCAGCTTGGCGGCCGCGGTGCGGTTGTACCCCGTGCGTGCCAGCGCCTGCGTGATGGCCTCCCGCTCCACGCGATCGAGGTAATCGGGCAGCGGCAGGGACGGCAGCCCCGCCGCCTCGCGCTGGTCGCCGCCCTCCTGCGCCCCTTCCTCCGCGGCGACGGGCGCGAGCATCAGGTCCTCCAGGCCGATCTCAGCCGTCCCGGACAAGGCCGTGGCGCGCTCAAGGACGTTTTCGAGTTCGCGGATGTTGCCCGGGAAATCGTACCGCGCCAGCGCATCGGCGGCCGCCGGCGACAGCGTGGCCGGCGGACCGCCCGCCTGCGCGGCCAGGCGCGCCAGGATGGAGCCGGAGATCCGCCCGATGTCCTCGCGGCATTCGCGCAGCGGCGGCATCCTCAGCTCGATGACGTTCAACCGGTAGAACAGGTCCTGGCGAAAGCGCCCGGTCTCCACCAGGCCCGCCAGCTTCTGGTGGGTAGCCGAGATGATGCGCACGTCGACGGCGTCCTCCTGGGTCGACCCGAGCTTGCGAACGCGCTTCTCCTGGATCGCGCGCAGGAGCTTGACCTGCATGGCGAGCGGCAGGTCGGCCACCTCGTCGAGGAACAGCGTGCCGCCGTTGGCGGCCTGGAAGAACCCGTCCCGGTCCTGCTCGGCGCCGGTGAAAGCGCCTTTGCGGTAGCCGAAAAACTCGCTCTCCATGAGGGTCTCGGGAATCGCACCGCAGTTGACCGGGACGAAAGGCTTTTCGCGCCGGGCGCCGTTGCCGTGAATCAGGCGCGCGGCGAGTTCCTTGCCGCTGCCCGACTCTCCCGACACGTACACCGGCGCCTGGGTGCGCGCGAGCTTCATGATCAGCTCGCGGACCTGCCTGAGCGGCAGGCTGTCGCCAAGCAACTGCTGGCCTTCGAGCTGCCGCCCCGCCTCGAGCCCGGGCAGGGATAGCACCGACTTGACCAGCGAGCGCAGCTGCTCCAGCCCGATCGGCTTGGACACGTAGTCGAATGCGCCCGCCTTGAGGGCAGCCACCGCGTTATCGGCGCTGCCGTAGGCGGTGATCACCGCCACCGGCAGGTCGAACCCGAGCGTGGCGATGTGGCGCACGAGTTCGAGCCCCTCGCCGTCCGGCAGCCGCATGTCGGTGAGGCACAGGTCGAAGCGCCCTTCCTGCAGCCGCGCCTTCGCCTCGCTGACCGAACCGGCCACCTGGACCCCGATGCCCATCTTGATCAGCGTGAGCTCGAGGAGCTCGCGGATGTCGGGCTCGTCGTCCACCACGAGCACCTGGCTTTCGCGAGGCGCCGCGCTTCGACCCGCTTTACTCATGCGGCCACCGCCTCCTCGCAAACGATCCTGAAATGGCCGCCGGCCGCGTCGTCAACGTAGTCGAGCGCCGCGCCGTTGGCGGAGCACAGCTCGCGCGCCAGGTACAGGCCGAGGCCCGTTCCCGCACTGAAGGTGGTGAAGAAGGGCTCGAACAACTGCCCCTGGTTCTCCTTCGACACGCCTTCGCCATCGTCGATCACGTTCAATTCTACTTGATTGGCCACCACCTCGACGACGAGGCGAACCGCGCCCGGCGCCTCGGTCGAGTGGCGCACCGCGTTGCGCAGCAGGTTCCACAGCACCTGGTGGAGGTGGCCCCGGTCGAAGCGCACAAAGGCCTCGCGGGCGGCCTCCAGCAAGAGGCGCCGGGGCGCCACGGATTCGTTGCGCGCGAACTCGTCGATGAATCCGTCGAGCCACGTATTGAGGTGGATGCGTTCGGCCTCCACGCGGTCGCGGCGAGTGAGCTGCAGCAGATCGGACACCAGCCGGTCCAGGCGCAGCGCGTTGTCGCGGATGATGCGCGTGAGCCGCTGCCGGGCGACCCCCGGGTCGCGGCCGCCCGGCTCCCCGGGGTGCTCTTCCTCCCCAAGCAGCTCGGCCGCGTGGCTGATCGCGGACAGCGGATTCCTGATCTCATGCGCGATATTGGCCGTCAGGCGCCCGAGCGCCGCGAGCTTGAGCTGCTGCGCCTGTTCACGCAGCCGGGTCATGTCCTCGACGAACACCACGGTGAATTCCTCCGCCGTGCCCGCGTCGATGAACCGCACCCGGAGGTCCCGGCCACGGGCGGGCAAGTCGCACACCGCAGGCGCCACCGGGCCGCGGCCCGGTGCCTCCTGGCGCCACTGCTCCCATCGGCTGGCCGCCTCCGGCAGCAGCGCGCCGAACGCTGCACCCGCCAGGCGCTCGATGCCGAGCAGCCGCGCCACCTGGGAATTGGCCTGGGTTACACGGCCGGCCCGATCGAGCACCAGCACGCCGTCCTGCATGTCGGCAAGCACCAGCTGGTTGA
>JANNWA010000240.1:0-4351 GCA_031408275.1 Pseudomonadota bacterium | reverse complement strand
CGACCCGACACGATGTTGGCAATCGCGCTGCCCGATCCGCAGGCCAGAGTCCAGCCGAGCGTGCCGTGCCCAGTGTTGAGGAATAAATTCCCGTAACGCGTGCGGCCGATGACCGGCGCGTTAGTCGGCGTCGCCGGCCGCAGCCCCGCCCAGGATTCCACCTGCGCCGCGTCCGCAAGCCCCGGAAACAGCCGGGTCACCCGCGCGAGGATCGCCGAGCAGCGCACTGCGTTGATTTCACGGTCGTATCCGCTCAACTCTGCCGTCCCGGCCGCGCGCAACCGATCACCCAGCCTTGAGATCACGACCTTGCCTTCCTCATCGCTGAGGCTCACCTTGGGCGCGAGTTCCTCGGTCCGCGGCGTAAGCGGAATCGTTATCGAGTACCCCTTGAGCGGATACACCTGGATGCGAATCCCGAGCGTCCGCAGCAGCAACGGACTGTAGCTTCCCAGCGCCACCACAAAGGCATCGGCCTCAAGGCGCCGGGCCGGCCCGCCGGCAAGGCGCACTGCGGCGATGCGGTCACCCTCGACCTCGAGACCCTCGACCGTGGCGCCGAGGCGGAACACGGCGCCCCGGTCCGTCGCAAGGCGCGCCAGCCGTTGCGTGAACTTATGGGCGTCACCCGATTCGTCCTCGGGCGTAAATACGCCCCCGACCACCGGAGTGGCGGAGCGCCCGAGCGCGGGCTCGATCGCGAGGCATTCCCCGGCGCTCTTCACTTCCCGCCGGATCCCGTACCGGTTCATGGCCTCGGCGTGCGCGGCGACTGCGGCAAACTCGGCTTCATCCATGCAGAACTGCAGGATTCCCCGGGTCTGCTGGTCGTATTCGATGCCGGTGTCGGAGCGCAGCGCCTTGAGGCAGTCGCGGCTGTGGAGCGCGAGCCCGACAAGGTTGCGGGTGTTTCTCTCGAAGCGCCCGGGCAGGCATTCGCGCAGGAACCGCAGACCCCATTCCCACTGCGCCCGGTCGGCCCGCGGCCGGAACAGCAGGGGAGCATCTTCCCGGCCCAGCCAGCGCAACAGCTTCGGCAGCACCTCGGGGGACGCCCACGGCTCCGCATGGCCTGCGGAGATCTGCCCGCCGTTGGCGCGCGAGGTCTCCAGGGCCGGCTCCGGCTGGCGGTCGACCACCGTGACCTCGTGGCCGGCGCGGGTCAGGTACCACGCGCTCGCCACCCCGATCACGCCGGCGCCGAGGACCAAGACTCTCATGCGCGTATGATAGCGGCCCCGAACGATCCCGAAAGCCGTCCGAACATGCCGATATTTTCGCTGGGAGAGCGCCGCGTGGAACTGCGCGGAGAGCGCCACTACATCGCCCACGACGCCACGCTGGCGGGTTCGATCCTGCTGGAGAACGACGTGAGCATCTGGTTCGGCGTGGTCATCCGCGCGGACAACGACCAGGTCACCATCGGCGAAGCGACCAACGTCCAGGACGGCTCTGTGCTGCACGTCGATCCCGGCTTTCCGCTTACCCTGGGACGCAACGTGACGATCGGCCACAAGGCCATGCTGCACGGCTGCAGCGTCGGCGACGGCACGCTGATTGGCATCAACAGCGTGATCCTGAACGGCGCGAATATCGGCGCCGGCACCCTGGTCGGCGCCAACAGCCTGGTGTCCGAGGGCAAGGACATCCCGCCCGGGGTCCTCGTGCTGGGATCCCCCGCCAAGGTGGTGCGCGAGCTCACGCCGGAGGAAAAGACCCGGGTCATGGAGGTCTCGCACGGCTACGTCGAGCGCGCGAAGGCTTTCAGGGCCTCGCTGCGCGAGCAGGAACTGCCCCAGTCCGCAAGGCCCCTATGAAGGACTACTACCGGATCCTGGGCTTGCAGCCCGCCGCGACGCTGGTCGAAATCAAAGCGACCTACCGCAAGAAAGCGTCCGCGCTGCACCCGGACCGCAACCCCTCAGAAAGCGCGCACGCGCTGTTCCAGGAACTGCAGGAAGCCTACGAGATCCTCGCTGACGCCGACAAGCGCCGCGCCTACGACGACAACCGCCGCCGCAGCCTGATCGAGCACCCGATCGAAACCGCGCGAGAAATCTGGAGCGCCTACCTCAAGGCTGCACTGACATGAAGATGTCCACGTATTTCAGCGAACTGTCCTCCTCCTACGCCTACGAGATCGAGGACCTGACCTGGGATTCCGGCGGCGGCAACGTCCTCGCCTCCCGCCTCAAGGTCAAGCGCGAGCAGTTCGTGGATCTGTTGCCGATGAGCGAATTCGACCCGGTCATGGTCGCCCCTGCGTTTCGCGGGGGCTTGCGGTTCAACTCGCCCCAAGCCATGGCCGGGCTGCTTGCCGGGAAGCCGGGCCATTTACCCGCATGGGACGCAATTGCGGCCACGATTGAAATGGAACCCTGGGCCGGCAAGCTCGCGCAACTCGCCCTGGCAAGCCCGGGCGGCGAGCAGTTCATGCTGGTCGTGGCTGGCCTGGAGTTCATCCAGTCCGGGCCGGGCCCGGCCGCTGCTGCGGTCGAAGCCGAAGCGTCCGCCGACGAGGACGGCGACGCAAGCGAAGACCTTGCGGAGGCCGGCGAGGACTACCTCAGCGAGCAGGGCTTCGATCGGCGCAGCTGAGCGCAGCAGCCCTGCGTCACAGCCCATAGGAAACCGCATGTCCCATCCCGCCATCCGAAAAGCATCCGCGCTCATCCACGCCGGCGACATCAGCGCCGCGGAATCGGCGCTCGTCGCTATTGTCGAGACCGAAGGCGACACCGCACTGGTAACCGTGCTGGACGAACTGCCGCCCAAGGACCTGCTCGCCATCATCCGCGAATATGACTCGGCCAAGCCTTCGGTCATCAACCTGCTGGTCACGCCGAGGCAGTTCGCCGATGCCGTGATCATGGAAAGGATGTACGCCGAGCGCAACCGCGACCGCCTGCGCTCGATGATCAACTCCGTGATCTTTCGCGACGGCGTCGAGCCGGATGACTTCATCGCGGCGCTGGCCGAGAAGGACCTCGGGCTCGAGGTCCTCGCGGATTACCTGGACGAGCGCTTCGAGGAACTGACCACCTTCAAGAACTGCGGCAGCTTCGTCGCAACAGAGGAAGAGCGCACGCCCAAGGACGAGGAGGACGATGCCGCCCGCGAGGACCAGTTCGCCGTGCCCAAGGGTGGCGTCGGGCTCGACGAAGTGAGCGACCGGGATTGGATGGAACTCACCTGGCGCCTGGCGCACAACTTTCCCGACGAGTTCTTCCACGTGTTCCAGATCCTCTCGGCGCGTAGCCTCGCCGCCGAAGCGATCCCGGAGGCAAAGGACGAGGCCGGCGCACCCGCGGCGGCCGGCGGCAAAGCCACCGGCGAACCGCCTGCCGAGGAATCCGCGCTTTGAGCCGGGCCATGCCCGCCGCGGCGCCGCAGGGACTCGCCGCCTACGACGACCGGCCCTACTTTGCCCGCGCCCTGGATCACGGCCTGAAGAACGGCCACATCGAGTCGGAAAAGCTCGAGGCGATGCGCACCGAGGGGGCCAAGGGCATCGTGCAGATCGCCGATTTTTTCGGGACTGCGCACCTGCGCACCGACCTCGACGAAGCGGTCAAGCGCATGGTCTACCTGGCCAGCCTCTATCTGGAGCACATTTCGGACGGCAGCCTCACCCGCGCGGCCCGTTCGCTCCAGGAACACTCCTTCCTTTCGCATTCGCGCGGCGGCTCGCAGATGCTGAAGGCCTTGTACGCCATGCCGACCGACTCGACCATCCACGAGCCTGCGGAACCCCACGACGTGCGCGAGTTCCTGCGTGTGCGCACGCTGGGCGAGCAGTGGAGCGTGGCCGAGTACCGGGCGCGCCTGGCCGAGCGGCAGGCGTGCCAGGACGAAATCGATGCCGCGCTGTGGTTCGCCGACGTGATGGAAATTCCGCGTGAGTCTCTCTTCGGCGAGTCGGCCGAAAGCGTCCTCGACGCCTGCCTGCTCACGCGCGTCGCCGGCCGCTTCGAAGGCGGCCTGCTCGGCGCGCAGGAACTCAAGGACTACTTCAAGGCGGCGCGCCGCTCGAAGAAAAAGCGCACGGTCGACGCGAGCCTGCTCGAGGACATCCCGGAGGCCCACCTCGCGGTCGCCGAAAAGCACCTCAAGCGCATTGTCGCCAAGGACCTGCCGCGCATTGCGGACACCAAGATCCCGTTCAACGACCTGGTGCGCGAATACCACGACCGCTTCCACCACTTCACGCTCTCCAGCGAAGTCAGCGACTACGACACGCTGGTCACCGACGAGTGGAGCAAGGTCACCAAAGGCATGACCGACACCGATTCGATGAACACGGTGTTCCTGTGCCTCGCAGCCGGCAAGCCGCCGAAGCCGGCGATCACCG
>JANNWA010000239.1:0-4488 GCA_031408275.1 Pseudomonadota bacterium | reverse complement strand
CATCGAGCGCAGCACGCCGGAGCCCTGCTGGCCCGTGAGCCGTACTTTCCAAGCGCCTGCCTCAGCATAGAGGATGGCCCGCTGGTACTCTGTGCGCCCGCGCACTTTGCGCACCGCCGCGGCGCTGGGCACGCGCAGCAGCGGCAGGGCGGTGTCGTCCGTCCGTCCCGCGAGGTGGAGCAGGGCGCCGCGCACGAACTGGTAGAAGGCGACCATCACGGCCACCGGATTGCCGGGCAGGCCGAAGAGGTAGGCGGAGCCCGCGCCTGAGCCGATCCGGCCGAACGCCATGGGGCGGCCGGGGCGCATGGCGATCTTCCAGAACAGGACCTCCCCGAGCTTGGCCATCATGGCCTTGATGAAATCGGCCTCGCCCACCGACACGCCGCCCGAGGTGATCACCACGTCGGCGTTCCTGGCGGCCGTGCGCAGGGCCGCTTCGAGCAGCTTCGGGTCGTCGCGCACCACGCCCATGTCGAGGATATCCACCCCAAGGCGCTGCAGCATGCCGTAGAGCGTGTAGCGGTTGGAGTCGTATACATGGCCGTCGGGCAGGTGCGCCCCGATCGAGGCGAGCTCGTCGCCCGTTGAAAAGAACGCGACCCGCAGCCTGCGCTTCACCATGACTTCGGCGATGCCGAGCGAAGCGATCAGGCCGAGCTCGGCCGGGCGCACGGCCTGGCCGGCCTTCAGCACGGGCAGGCCGGTGCGCAGGTCCTCCCCGGCGATGCGAACATTCTGGCCTTTCTTCTGGCCGGCGGGGATGACGATCGCGTCGTTTTCCTTGCGCACCACTTCCTGGATCACCACAGTGTCGGCGCCCGAGGGCAGCACGGCGCCGGTCATCACCCTTACGCAGGAGCGTGCCGTCATCGTGCCTTCGAACCTGCGGCCGGCCAGGGCGGTGCCGATCTCGTGCAGCCAGGTCTCGGCGCCCTTCACGAGGTCGGCGGAGCGCAGCGCATAGCCGTCCATGGCCGAGTTGTCGTACGCCGGGACGTCGAAGGGGGCGATGATGTCTTCGGCCAGCACACGGCCGAGCGCCGAGCGGGTGGCGACGCGTTCGATCCCGGTGATCGGCGTGAGGCATTGGCGGATGGCCTCGACGGCCTTGTCGACGCGCAACGCATCCGGGTCGTAGCCGTCCATGCAGCTGACGACCTGGGCGATAGAGTCTTTTTTCATGGTTCGTGGGCGCGGAGTTCCTCGCGCGTGTTGATGTTGCTGAAAGCCTCCGCCTCGTCGTCGAACGGGACTTCGACCACCTTGAGGGAGGAATACCAGGCGTCGATCTTGCGCCCGCCGCCGGCGAGATAAGCCGTGAGGTGGTCGAGCAGCCCGCGCCTCACGAGCGCGAACACCGGATGCGCTTGCGCGCCCGTCTTGGCGACCGCGAGGTCGTTGCTGCCGAGTGCCGCGGCGAGTCGTGCGACCAGGTCCGCAGGCAGGAAAGGAGAATCGCACGGCGCGGTAACGACCAGCGGTTGCTGCGCCGCCTGCAGCCCGGCATGCAGCCCCGCGAGCGGGCCCGCGTAGCCGCCGACTTCATCGGGCACCACGCGGCACCCGAATTTCGCATAGGTATCGAGGTTCTGGTTGGCGTTGATCACGATCTCTTCCACCTGCGGGGCGAGTCGCGCGATCACGTGTTCGATCATGGGTTTGCCCGCTAGCAACTCGAGGCCCTTGTCCACGCCGCCCATGCGGCGGCCCTGTCCGCCCGCGAGCACGATTCCGGCAATGCCGTTCATGCGCTGGTCCCCGCGCTGGCCCGGTACTGCGAGGGCGGCAAGCCGAACTCGCGCTTGAACATTGCGCTGAACGCGCTCGGGCTGTCATAGCCCAGGTCGAGGGCCACCGCGAGGATCGGGCGGCCTTCGGCGATCCAGGCCAGCGCGCGCAGCAGCCGCGCGCGGCGGCGCCACTCCGAGAAGCTCATGCCGGTCTCGCTCCTGAAGCGCCGGGCGAGCGTGCGCGTCGTCGTGCCGTGGCGCGTGCCGAGCTCGCCGATCGTGACGCGGTCATTGGGATTCTCGATGAAAGCGCGGCAGATGCGCGAAAGCACGGTGGAGGCGGGCATCGGCAGGTTATACGGCAAGCGAACGAGCGAAGCCAGTTCGTCCAGGATCAGCTGCATCACGCGCCCGGCCGGGCCGCCTTCGTCGTATTCCACGGGCAGTTCGGTGGCGCGCAGGATGAGTTCGCGCAGCAGCGGCGTGATCGCGAAGGCCTCGCAGCGCAGGGGCATGCCGCGCACGGCCTCGGGCGCGACGTAGAGCGTGCGGAACTTGACCTGGCCCGAGGTGAGGATCCGGTGCTCCACGCCCGGTGGCATCCACACGGCACGTTGCGGCGGCACCACCCAGGTTTCGCCTCGCGTTTCGCCCCGCGTCTCCACCGTCATCACCCCCTGCGCCCCGTAGACCAGCTGGAAGCGCGGGTGGCTGTGCCAGGGGATCTCGTACTCGGGCGGCAGGTCGCGCGCCATGGCCGCCACCGGGCGCGGCACGCGCTGGTAGTCGTCACCGCGCGTGCTGCGGGCGGGGGGGAAGCGCAGTTTCTCGGCATGTCTCATATGCGACATAAATTGTCCGTTAGTCGCGTGACGGACGCAATAGCCCGGCGTAACCTGTTCGCTGGAGGAGCGCCCATGAAAAACAATCCCGCACTGCTGCCGTTCATCAACCTGGGGCACGCCCTGGATCACCTCGTGATGCTGATCTTCCCGACGGTGGTGCTGGCGCTGTCGCGCGACCTCAACCGGCCATACGCGGAGCTGCTGCCGCTGTCCCTGGGCGGGTTCATCGCTTTCGGCGTGCTGGGCCTGCCCGCCGGGTGGCTGGGCGACCGCTGGAGCCGCTACAAGATGATGACCGTGTTCTTCTTCGGCCTCGGCGGCGCGCTGGTCCTCACGGGCTTCGCCACCGAGACCTGGCAGATCGCAGTCGGCCTCACGGTGCTCGGCATGTTCGCGGCGATCTACCACCCGGTGGCGACCGCGATGATCGTCGCGGACCCCAAGGTCATGGGCCGGGTGCTCGGATGGAACGGGCTGTACGGCAACCTCGGCCTTGCCTTCGCGGCCGTCGTGTCGGGGTTCCTGATGGACTACTACGGCTGGCGCACGGCGTTCTTCGTGCCCGGCGCGCTCTGCGCGGCGGCCGGGATCGGCTGGCTTACGTTCGTGACCGACCCGGGCGCCATCGTCCGTACCGGCAGGAAGGGCGCGCTGCACGTGGACACCCGCACCATGTACCGCATCATCGCGGTCCTCCTGATCGCCACCTCCTGCGGCGGGCTGATCTTCAACGCCACCACGATCTCCATGCCCAAGGTGTTCGACGAGCGCCTGGCCGAGCTCACCAGCACCAGCCTCGGGATTGGCCTCCTCGTAAGCATGGTCTACACGATCGCTGCGTTCTCGCAGGTCGTGATCGGGCCGATGATCGACAAGCACGACCTGCGCACGCTCCTCATGCCGATCTCGATCGCCCAGGTGGCGCTGCTCTTCATCGCGAGCCAGCTGGACGGCTGGCCCATGCTCGTCGTCGCGGTGCTGATGATGCTCTCCGTGTTCGGGCAGATCCCGCTCAACGACGCGATCGTCGGGCGCTACACGCCGGACGAGTACCGTTCGCGCGTGTTTGCGGTGCGGTATCTGGTGACCTTCGGCGTGGCATCCATGGCCGTGCCGATGATCGCCCACTATCACAAGACCAGCGGCTTCAGGAGCGTGTTCGTGCTGCTTGCGGTGCTGGCCGCATGCACGCTCGTGGCCTCGTTCTTCTTCCCCAGCCGCGCGGCGCTGAAGAAGCAGAGCGCGCTGGCGGGGCAGGCGGCCTAGGGCCTTAATCTTACAGAATTTGTTTTATACATCGGCTCCAGGGGCCGGTCTGGTGTCAGTTCATGTACCGTTGCCAGTACATTAAAGTGCTGCGTCCAGCTCCCTGTGAAAGTGCACGATCGCGCTTTCAAACTGCCCGAAGGTAAAAACCTCGTTCGCGCCGCTGGCCAGAGCGCGCTGGATCGAGCACACCACTTCGCGGTCCTCGGCCGTGCCCTGGTTCCTCACGAAATCGGAATCGCGCTGCGCCTCGTCTTCGGCCCCGGGGGCGTCGCTGTTGGTCAGCGACCAGGTGATCATCTTCGTCCGGGAGACCGACAGGGGTTCCAGCACCACGAGCGAGGTGTGGCTCGACAGGACGTTGACGAGGACGTTGGGAAACAGGTGGTGCACGTACGTCAGGTACCCGCGCACGCGGCGCTCGGCGACCGGGAGTTCCGCAAGCTTGCGGATGCGCCGGAACGGGTAGGTGACGCGGCTGTTGCGCCCGAACAGGTCGATGAGGTTCAGGTTGTCGTAGCCGTAGGGCAGGAAGGTCTCCGGGTGGGTGGAGCGGATGTGGTAGCCCTCGATGAAGCCTTCGAGGAATATTTTCCAGTTCGCATCGACGATCGTTTCGGCCTGCGCGAACAGCCGCTGCCCAG
>JANNWA010000238.1:0-8236 GCA_031408275.1 Pseudomonadota bacterium | reverse complement strand
GCATGACACTCGCGTCGGGGTGCGGCGCCAAGACGCTGATTCGCATCGGCGGCGGCAACCTGAAGTCCGTCGTCGTGTTCCTGTTTCTCGGCATCGCCGCGTACATGACCCTGCGCGGCCTGTTCGGCTCGTTCCGGGTCGGCGTGCTGGAAAAGGCGGCCATCACGCTGGCCGGCAACCAGGACCTGCCGGCGATTTTCTCCCGGCTGTTGGGCGGCGAGTTGAAGACCTGGATCCTGGCCTTGAGCCTGCTCCTGGGCGGCGGCCTCATCGCGTTCGCCTACGCCTCGAAGGACTTCCGCGAAAACTTCGATTACACGCTGGGCGGATTGGTGACCGGCCTAGTGATCGTCGGCGGCTGGTACGTGAGCGGCAGGATAGGCTACGTTGCCGAGGATCCGAAGACGCTCGAGGAGGTGTTCGTCGCCGCAAACTCCGGGAGGATGGAATCGTTTTCGTTCATCGCGCCCATTGCATTCCTGCTCGAGTACCTGATGTTCTGGACCGATTCGAGCAAGATCATCACCTTCGGCATCGCTTCGGCCGCGGGCGTGGTCGGCGGTTCGGCCGCCTATGCGCTCGCCACCCGGACGTTTCGCTGGGAGAGCTTCCGCGACGCCGAGGACACCGCGAATCACATGATCGGAGGCGTGCTCATGGGGTTCGGCGGCGTGACCGCGCTCGGGTGCACGATCGGCCAGGGGATTTCGGGATTCTCGACGCTCGCGCTGGGCTCGATCCTCACCTTCGCCGCAATCATCGCGGGGTCGGCTGCGACAATGAAGTGGCAGTACTGGCGCATGATGCGCTAGGCCGATGGCTGCGCGCTGACCCGGACTGGCGATGGGATACGCGCACACCGTCGGAAGCGTCACCTGGCGCTTCGCCGACCTCAAGGACCTCCTGGCCAAGGCCACGCCGCTGCGCTCGGGCGACGCGCTCGCCGGCATCGCCGCAATCTCCGCCGAGCAGCGCATGGCGGCCCGCATGGCCCTGGCCGAGGTGCCGCTCGCGGATTTCCTCGACACGCAGGTGATCCCTTACGAACTCGACGAGGTCACCCGCCTCATCGCGGATACGCACGATACCGGGGCATTCGCGCCGGTCGCGCACCTGACCGTCGGCGATTTCCGCGACTGGCTGCTGTCCGACGGCACTACGCCGGCGTCCCTCGAGTCGCTCGCGCCCGGGCTCACCCCGGAGATGGCCGCCGCGGTCTCCAAACTGATGCGCAACCAGGACCTCGTCCTCGTCGCCAGGAAAGTCCGGGTCACCACGCGCTTTCGCAACACGATCGGCCTGCCCGGGCGCCTGGGCATCCGCCTGCAGCCCAACCATCCCACCGACGACCCCAAAGGCATCGCCGCCTCGGTACTCGACGGCCTCCTGTACGGATGTGGCGACGCGGTAATTGGCATCAACCCGGCCGGCGACGGCCTGCCCGCGTTCATGGCGCTGTGGCGGATGCTGGACGAGATCATCCGCCGGTTCGGGATTCCCACCCAGTCTTGCGTCCTTACGCACGTGACCAACCAGCTCCGCGGCATCGAGGCCGGGGCGCCGGTGGACCTCGTGTTCCAGTCCATCGGCGGCACGCAGGCGACGAATGAAAGTTTCGGGATCAACCTCGCGCTGCTCGCCGAGGCCCGCGACGCCGCGCTGTCGCTCAAGCGCGGGACCCTCGGCGACAACGTGATGTATTTCGAGACCGGCCAGGGCAGCGCGCTGTCGGCGAACGCCCACCACGGCGTGGACCAGCAGACCGTCGAAGCACGCGCCTACGCGGTGGCGCGCCATTTCAAGCCGCTCCTCACCAACAGCGTCGTCGGCTTCATCGGCCCCGAATACCTGTTCGACGGCAAGCAGATCATCCGCGCCGGGCTCGAAGACCACTTCTGCGGCAAACTCCTCGGGCTGCCGCTCGGCGTGGACGTCTGCTACACCAATCACGCCGAAGCCGACCAGGACGACATGGACACGCTCCTCACCCTGCTCGGGGTCGCGGGCGTGACGTTCGTGATGGGTGTCCCCGGCGCCGACGACGTGATGCTCAACTACCAGAGCACGTCGTTCCACGACGCGCTGTACCTGCGCAACGTGCTTGGACTGAAGCGCGCGCCGGAGTTCGAGTCCTGGCTGGAGAAGATGCAACTGATCGATCCGGCGGGGATGCTGCAGCCGCACGCCGGCGGCAATCGCCTGCTCGCCGCCGCGCGGGAACTGGATGCGACATGAGCGACAAGTCCCCGGCCCTGCCCGACCCCTGGACCGGCCTGCGCCGCCACACGCCGGCGCGGATCGCGCTCGGCCGCGCCGGACCGGCCTGGCCGACACGCGAGGTGCTGGCCTTCGGCCTCGCGCATGCGAGGGCGCGCGATGCCGTGCACCAGGTGCTGGACATCGATGCGCTCGAGTCCGAATTGCGCGCGGCCGGCCATCCGATGCAGCGCGCCCGCAGCGCGGCCCCGGATCGCACGTCGTTCCTCGCCCGCCCCGATCTTGGCCGGCGGCTCGACGCGGAGAGTGCGTCCCGCCTGCTCGCGCCACGCGAGCCGGCCCCGATCGTCATCGCGGCCGAAGACGGGCTGTCGGCCGCAGCGGTTCAAAGGCATGTGCCGCCGCTGCTGGCCGCGCTGCGCGCACTGGCCCCGGGGCGCTGGACCCGGGCGCCGGTCGTGATCGCGCTGCAGGGACGGGTCGCGCTGGGAGACGAAATCGGCGAGCGCCTAGGCGCCCGGCTTGTGGTCGTGATGCTCGGCGAGCGGCCGGGCCTGTCTTCGCCCGACAGCCTCGGGATCTATCTCACGCACGCCCCGCGCGCCGGCCGCACGGATGCCGAACGCAACTGCATCTCGAACGTCCGGCCGGAAGGTCTGGGCTATGCAGCGGCGGCGGCGAAGCTCGACTGGCTCGCGGCCGAAGCCCTGCGCCTCGGCCTCACGGGCGTTGGATTGAAGGACGGGAGCGCAGCAGGATTTCCGGGTAATTTTCCGGAATAGGCACAACAACTGCCTTGAAACCGGCTCCAGTAGGCAATCTCCGAAATAAAAGTATTACTTTCTACTTCGGGTCTGAGGCCAGCTTGCCACCACTGGCCCAGTCGGATTTCTTCACGTCCTCGAAGATCACGTCGACCGACTCGGCCGTGCATTTGAGCGTGCGTACAGCATCCGCGGTAACAGCGACGGCAAATTCGCGCTTCTGCTCGATGGTGCGGCCTTCGAACAGGCTGACATGGATCAGGGGCATGCGGGTTTCTCCTTGGTGGCGGGTGGAATCAAAGAAACGAAATACAGGTGCGGCGGACAGTCATGCTATTTTCACCGTCCTCGTGCCGCGATCTTACCTGCTGGCGGCGGCGAGGCGACCGATACAATGAAACTACACTGAGGCCCGGAACATGACCTACCAGCCCTTCGACCTCACCGGCAAGGTTGCTCTCGTCACCGGGGGCAACAGCGGCATCGGTTTGGGAATGGCGATGGCGATCGCCCAGGCGGGCGCCGACGTGGCGATCTGGGGGACCAACGCGGCCAAGAACGCCGCGGCCCGCGAACAACTCGCCGCGACCGGCCGCAAGATCCTGGCGCTGCAGTGCGACGTCGGCGACGAAAAAGCGGTTGATGCGGCCATGGCGCAGACAGTCGCGACGCTCGGCCGCGTCGACGGGTGCTTTGCGAACGCGGGGGTGAGCGGGCGCGGCACGAAGTCGTTCCTCGAGCTGACTTCCGAGGAATGGCACCGGGTGCTGCGCGTGAACCTGGACGGCGCCTTCTACACGCTGCGGTCCGCCGCCCGGCACATGGTCGAGCGCGGCGGCGACGGCGTCCTGGTCGGCACGGCGTCGCTGGCCGCTATCGAGGGCGCGCCGCGCAGCGAACACTATGCGGCAACCAAGGGCGGCCTGATCTCCATGGCCCGCGCCCTGGCGGTCGAACTGGCCCGCCACAGGATCCGCGCCCATTCGATCCTGCCCGGCTGGATCGAGACCGAAATGACCGCCAATGCGATCGGCAACGAAAAGTTCGCGGCCAGCGTGCTGCCCCGGATCCCCGCGCGGCGCTGGGGCACGGGCGCGGACTTCGGCGGCATCGCGGTGTACCTCATGAGCTCGGCATCCAGCTACCACACCGGCGACACTTTCCTCATCGACGGCGGCTACTCGCTGTTCTGACCAGGCGGCGCTCCGGCTACACTGCCGGTCATGCAGGAAGACCTCATCTACCTTTCGGAAGCCGACGTCGCCGGGGCGTCGATCCCGCTCGACCGATTGCGCGAAGTCGTCGCGGATGCGTTTGCCGCCCAGGCGCGTGGCACGGCCCGGGCCGCGCCGAAGTCCGTGCTGACCCTCGGACCCGGCCATGTCTTCCAGGCCAAACCCGCCGTCATGCGCGAAGCGGGCTTTGCCGGCGTGAAGTGGTTCGGCCTCGTGCCGAGCGCGCAGACGAGCGGCCCGACGATCTGCAGCCTCATCGTTCTGTCGGATGTGCCGACCGGGCGGACGCTCGCGGTGATGGGCGGAAACTGGATCACGGCCACGCGCACGGGCGCGATGACGGCGATCGCCGCGCAATCGCTCGCCCGCGCGGACAGCGAGTCGATCGGGTTCGTAGGATGCGGCGTGCAGGCTTACAGCCATTTGGATGCAATGCGCCTCGTGTTGCCCGGGCTGCGCCGGGTCACCGCCTACAGCCGCACCGAGGCCAGCGCCCGGAAATTCGTTGCGGCGGCGAACGCCCTGGGAATGCAGGCGCAGAGGACACTCGAACCGCGCGAAGCGGTCGAGGGCATGGACGTGGTGATCACCACCGTGCCTGAAGGCGCCGCCACGCTGGAATTCCTCGACACGGCGTGGCTTGCGCCGGGCGCGTTCGCCGGCGCGGTCGACCTGGGGCGCTCATGGAAGCGCGCTACGCTGCGCGGCGTGGACATCCTTGCCACCGACGAGCACGAGCAGTCCCGGGCGCTCGCGGCGATGGGCCGCATGTCGTTCGCGGGGCCTTACGAGGCGGACCTGGCCGAACTCACCACGGGCGCCCGCCCGGGACGCACCTCGGACAAACAGCGCGCGATGTTCGTGTTCTCCGGCCACGCCCTCGCCGACCTTGCCGCGGCGCAGGTTGTCTATGAGACTGCGCTGGAGCGCAATCTCGGCGTCCGGCTCCCGCTGTAGGCCGATGTCCGAATGCTGAAAGCACTGGTCGCACACGGCAGCCGCGGACGCGTGATCGCGATGGACTCGGTCACCATGGTGACCCCGGAAGACGCGGGGGCGATCGTGGTCTCCGGATCGCATGGCGGGACGAGTTCCGGGACATTCGCGCTGGAGGTGCCGCTCAAAGCTGCTTTCTTCAACGATGCCGGGGTCGGCAAGGACGATGCGGGCATCGCGGCGCTCGCGATGCTTCAGGCCCGGGGCGTGGCGGCGGCGACGGTCGCGCACACAAGCGCGAGGATCGGCGACTCCCTCGACGCCTGGGAGAACGGCATGATCTCCCATGGCAACGAGCATGCGCGCCGGCTCGGGTGCGCGCCGGGAGCAAGCGTGGGGGCGGCGCTCACTGCGCTGGTGTCACCCTGAACGACGGCCGCTTGGCGAGCAGTAAGAATAGCGACCCCACCCCGGCCAGCACGGCCAGCACGGTGAACCCGGCGCGGTAGTCGCCCGTCAGGTCGGCAAAGATGCCGGCCAGGATCGGGCCGCCGATCTGCCCGATCACGATGATGAGCGCCGAGAGGCCGAGGATCATGCCGATCGAGCGCCGGCCGAAATAGTCGGCGCGGATCGCCTGCATGAACGGCCCGCGCAGGCCCCAGCCACCACCGTGCAGCAAGGCGAAGGCGACAAGCATCGCGGTGCCGTTCGCGTAGGTCAGCATGAGCAGCCCGGACGCATGCATCAGCATGCAGGCCGCGGCCACGTAGCGCTTCTCGAACCGGTCGCCCATCCACCATCCCAGCAGCACGCCGCCGACCTGCGACAGGGTCATCAGCGTGATCACGAGCGAGGCCTGGCCAAGCGAGTAGCCGAGCCCCTCCTTCATGTGGGTGATGGCGTGCACGCTCACGGCGTATACGATGAGCAAGGCGAAAGCATGTCCCAGGGACAACAACCAGAACGCGCTGGTGCGCAGCGCCTCCCGCGCCGTGAACTCGTGCTGTCCGGGCGCGTCCGGTTGCCCGGGTTCGGGTGCGCACGGAGGCAGGCCGTCGATGGTCTCGCCCACGTCCTCGGGACGGCGCCGGAACACCCGCGCCAGCGGCCAACCGACGAGGATCGCCAGGAGGCCCGAGCTGAACGCGGTGGCGCGCCAGCCCCAGGCCTGCATCGACCACGCGACGACCGGCACGAACACGCCGCCGATCGCGAGGCCGAGCGACAGCACCGACAGCGCGCGCGCCCGGAACTTCTCGAACCAGTGGATGATCGCGACATTGATGGGGAAGAAGCCGCACAGACTCGCGCCGAGCGCGATCACGAGGAACGCCCCGTAAAACCCGGCCAGGGACTCTATCTGGCTGAGGAGCATGAACCCGACCCCGAAGGTCACGATGCCGATCCGGATCATGCCCTGGGGCCCGAAGCGGTCGATGATCCAGCCCAGGGCCGGGCCCAGCACGGCGGCTTCCATGGGCTGGAGCGCGGCAGCCCCCGATAGCGCGGTCTTGCTCCAGCCGAACTCCTCGGTGAGCAACGCAAAATAGGCGCCGAAGGCCTGGTGCAGCAGCCCCGCCTGCAGGAACTGGATGCCGCCCCCGGCAGCCACCATCCGCCAGCCGTAGAATATTTTCATGGGTTTAGTGGCAGGATAGCGCAGGCGCAGTCGGCCGCGGCGGCTGGTTCGCGCAGTTTCGCGCCGGAAGCACTCTCAAGGGGAAAACCAATGTCCATAGAGCAGACCAAGACCAGGGTAACCATCTTCACCAACGCCTACCGGATCAAGGGATATATCGACCTCATCCCCGGGGCGCGCCTGACCGATTTCATCGTCGATGCCAAGAGTTTCGTGGCGGTGACCGACGCCGAAGTCTGGGAACTGCACCTTGGCGGCCGGCAAGTCCTCGCCGCCGGATTCATCGATGTGAGCCGGGACCATATCCAGATCGTGATGCCCGGATAGCCGGCAGGGGCTTTGCGCCGCAGACCGGCGCGGCCCGGTTGATCTGGTACCTTACCGTCTCCTCCAGCAGAACCCACCCAGAATGAATACTCACCAGGATGCACTGCGCGACCGGCTGCGCGCGCTCGGGCCCGCCGCGCTCAGGGATATCCGCCGCGGCATCGAGAAGGAGAGCCTGCGCGTGCGGCCGGACGGCGCTCTCGCGGCGGGTCCTCACCCGGCCGGACTGGGGTCCGCGCTGAGCCACCCGAACATCACCACCGACTTCAGCGAGTCGCAGCTCGAACTGATCACAGGCGTGCACACCAGCGTCGAGGCGTGCATCGAGGAACTCACCCGCGTCCACCAGGTCGTCCACCGCCATATCGGCGACGAGATGATGTGGTGCGCGAGCATGCCGTGCGGGCTGCCCGGGGACGACGTCATCCCGATCGGCCGCTACGGGAGCTCGAACGTGGGTCGGGCGAAGACGGTTTACCGGATCGGGCTTGCGCACCGCTACGGCCGGCGGATGCAGACGATCTCGGGGATCCATTACAACTTCTCCCTGCCCGCGGCCGGCGACCCGAACGTCGCCTACTTCTCGCTGATCCGCAATTTCAGGCGCCACTCGTGGCTGTTGTTGTACCTCTTCGGCGCCTCCCCTGCGGTGTGCGCGAGTTTTGTCGCGGGCAGGAAGCACGAGCTCATGGAACTGAAGCCCGGCACGATGTACCGGCCCGGTGCAACGTCGCTGCGCATGGGGCCGCTGGGTTACCAGAGCGACGCGCAGGCCTCGCTTGCGGTCAGCCACAACAACCTCGACAGCTACGGCGCCTCGCTGCAGGAAGCGTTGACACGGCCCTACCCGCCCTACGAGGCGATCGGCATCCGCGAACCCGGTGTTCCCGGCGACGGCGTGGAGAGCTATCGCCAGCTGGCGACGAGCCTCTTGCAGATCGAGAACGAGTTCTACGGCACGATCCGGCCCAAGCGCGTCATCCAGCGCGGTGAACGGCCGCTGCACGCATTGCGGGAACGCGGCGTCGAGTATGTCGAAGTCCGGCTGATGGATCTCGATCCGTTCGAGCCCGTCGGCATCAGCACTGGCACGATGCGCCTGCTCGACGTGTTCC
>JANNWA010000237.1:0-10562 GCA_031408275.1 Pseudomonadota bacterium | reverse complement strand
CCTCCATGGGCATCCGCGAACACCACGGCAAGGACGAGTCCTATTTTCCGATCGCCCCCCCGGACGCGGTGGTCTTTCCGCACAGCACCGAGGAGGTGCGCGACGTCGTCAACATCTGCCGCCGCCACGGCGTGCCGATGATTCCCTATGGCGTTGGCACTTCGCTCGAGGGCCACACGCTGGCGGTCGAGGGCGGCGTCTGCATCGACCTTTCGCAGATGAACAAAGTGCTCGCGGTGCACGAGGAAGACCTCGACGCGGTGGTGCAGGCCGGCGTGACGCGCAAGGCGTTAAACGAATTCATCCGCCACACGGGCCTGTTCTTTCCGGTCGACCCGGGCGCCGACGCGACCCTCGGCGGAATGGCCGCCACGCGCGCCTCAGGCACGAACGCGGTGCGCTACGGAACGATGCGCGAGAACGTGCTCGCGCTGACCGTGGTGCTCGCCGACGGGCGCATCATCCGCACCTCCAGCCGGGCGAAGAAATCCGCGGCAGGTTACGACCTGACGCGCCTCTTCGTGGGCTCCGAGGGGACCCTCGGCGTCATCACCGAAGTCACCGTCAAGCTGTATGCCGTGCAGGAGGCGATGTCGGCCGCCGTGTGTGCCTTCGACTCGATCGACGGCTGCACCAAGACCGTGATCCAGGTGATCCAGGCCGGCATCCCGATCGCGCGCTCCGAGATCCTGTGCGAAAACTCGATCGCGGCGATCAACAAATACAGCAAGACCAATTACCGCGTGGCGCCAACGCTCTTCTTCGAATTCCATGGCACGGCGGCCTCGGTCGTCGAGCAGGCCGAGATGGTGCAGGAGATCGCCAAGGAGAACGGCGGCATGGACTTCGTCTGGGCGACCCGGCCCGAGGAGCGCACCAAGCTGTGGGAGGCCCGCCACACCGCCTACTTTGCCTGCCTGCAGCTGCGGCCGGGGTCGCGCTCGATTTCCACCGACGTATGCGTGCCGATCTCGCGTCTCGCCGAATGCGTCGCCGAGTCGATGGAGGACGTGAAGAACTACGTCGCGCCGGTCCCGCTCATGGGCCACGTCGGCGACGGAAATTTCCACCTGATGTTCCTCGTCGACCCGGCCAACCCGGCCGAGCTCGAGCAGGCCAAGGCGTTCAACAAGCGGCTGGTGAAGCGCGCCATCGAGATGGAGGGCACCTGCACCGGCGAGCACGGCATCGGCCTGGGCAAGCAGGGCTCCCTCGTCGAGGAGCACGGCGAGGCCGTGGACCTGATGCGCGACATCAAGAAGCTGTTCGACCCGGAGAACCTGATGAACCCGGGCAAGCTCATTCCGATGCAATGACCCATGCGAGGAGCGAAGCGATGAGCGCTGAAAAGAGACTCGAGAAACTCGGGATCACCCTGCCGCAGGTATCTTCGCCCGTGGCGAACTACGTCAACGCGGTCCAGACCGGCAATCTGCTGTATCTCGCGGGCAAGGGCCCGCTTGCGGTCGGCGGCAAGCGCCCCTCCGGCAAGCTCGGGCGCGAGTTCACGATCGAGCAGG
Source organism: Pseudomonadota bacterium (assembly GCA_031408275.1). Lineage (GTDB taxonomy): Bacteria > Pseudomonadota > Gammaproteobacteria > Burkholderiales > SG8-39 > SZAS-79. The sequence continues at coordinate 9,042 of JANNWA010000237.1, read as the reverse complement.
GTTACCAGCATGCGCGCACGACCGGCCTCGACCTGATCGCGGTCATGAAAGCCGAACTCGGCAGCCTCGACCGGGTGAAGCGGATAGTCAAGGTGCTCGGGATGGTCAACTGCGTGCCGGAGTTCACCGACCCACCCAAGGTCATCAACGGCGCGTCGGACCTCTTCGTGGAAGTGTTCGGCGACCGGGGCCGCCACGCCCGCTCGGCGGTCGGCATGAATTCGCTGCCCATGGGCATTCCTGTGGAGATCGAGATGATCGTCGAGGTGGGGCCTGCAAGACCGCGGAAAGCTGCGGCGAAGAAACCTGCCACCGCGCGCACGGCGGCGAAAAGGGCTGCAGGGGGCAAGCGCCGCCTCTAGGCAATTATTATTCTTTTAGTATTGAAGTTGGCAGGAAAGCCGCTCCCACAGCCGACTTCCGAAAGGCAATTTTTTACTTTCAGATCGTCATCACAGTCCTGCGGTAGTACTTGAGTTCCTCGATCGACTCGAGGATGTCCGCCAGCGCCTCGTGCTTGTTGTGCTTCACCATGCCCTTGGCCACCTCCGGCTTCCAGCGCCGCACCAGTTCCTTGAGGGTGCTCACATCCAGGTTGCGGTAGTGGAAATACGCCTCGAGCTTCGGCATCCAGCGCGCCATGAAGCGCCGGTCCTGGCAGATCGAGTTGCCGCACATCGGAGAGGTTCCGGACGGGATGTATTCCTTGAGGAAGGCGATGGCCTGCGCCTCGACCGCAGCCTCGTCGAGGGTCGAAGCCTTGACCTTGTCGATGAGCCCCGACTTGGCATGCGTCGACTTGTTCCACCCGTCCATTCCCTCGAGCACCGAATCGGGCTGGTGCACCACCAGCACGGGGCCTTCGCCGACCAGGTTCAACTGCGCGTCGGTCACCACCATGGCGATCTCGATGACACGATCCGTGTCAGGCACGAGGCCGGTCATTTCCATGTCGATCCAGACCAGGTTGTTCTGATCCTGCGCCATCCGATTCTCCTTCGACGGTTGCCGGTGCGCCGGCTGCGGGCCCGCCCGGCGGGCCGATCTTTCTGGCATCCCGATAACACGGTATTCTCTCACGACGATGGAAACGTTCTCCCCCAACGGATTTACCGCGGCCTTCCTCTGCGCCCTCGCGCTCTCGACGGCCACCCGACTCTGGCTGGCGGGACGCCAGATCGGCCATGTGCGCCGCAATCGCGATGCGGTGCCGGCGAGCTTCGCTTCGACCATTACCCTGCCCGCGCACCAGAAGGCGGCGGACTACAGCATCGCGAAGACCCGGCTCGGGATCGCCGATATCGCGCTGGGCGTGCTGGTGCTGCTGCTGCTCACGCTGGGCGGCGGGCTGCAGTCGCTTTCGGCCCTGTGGGCGCGCGCGCTCGACCCCGCCGGCTACTGGCACGGCGTGGCGCTGACGATGAGCCTGGTGTTCCTCCTCTCGATCCTCGACCTCCCGCTCACCCTGTACCGGACCTTCGTGGTCGAGGCGAAATTCGGCTTTAACCGAATGACGCTCCCGCTGTTCCTTGCCGACCTCGCGAAGCAGGCCGTCCTCGGTGCGGCGCTGGGAGTGCCCCTCCTGCTCGTCGTCCTGTGGCTCATGGCGCGGATGGGCGAGCTGTGGTGGCTTTATGTGTGGCTCGCCTGGATGGGCTTCAACCTGCTCATCCTGATGATCTACCCGACTTTCATCGCGCCGGTCTTCAACCGCTTCACGCCTCTGTCCGATCCGTCGCTTGCCGAGCGCATCGGAAAGCTGCTCGAGCGCTGCGGCTTCAAGGCGCAGGGCCTCTACGTCATGGACGGCTCGAAGCGCTCCTCGCACGGCAACGCATACTTCACCGGATTCGGCGCGGCCAAGCGGATCGTCCTCTTCGACACCCTGCTCACGCGCCTTGCCCCCTCCGAAATCGAGGCGGTGCTGGCGCACGAACTCGGCCATTTCCGCCGCCACCACGTATGGAAGCGGGTGGCGATCCTGTTCGCGATGAGCCTGGCGATGCTGTGGGTGCTGGGCGGGCTCATCGGCGAAGCGTGGTTTTACCAGGGCCTCAACGTCCAGGCGCAGGGCACGGCGATGGCACTGGTGCTGTTCTTCCTCGTGGTGCCGGTGTTCACCTTCTTCCTGCAGCCGCTCACCAGCCTGTACTCGAGAAAGCACGAATTCGAGGCCGACGCCTATGCCGCCGAGCATGCCCAGTCGGGCGACCTCGTGCGCGCCCTGGTGAAGCTCTACCAGGACAACGCCGCGACGCTCACGCCCGATCCGCTGCATTCCGCGTTCTACGACTCCCACCCGCCGGCCGCGACGCGCATCGCACGCCTCCAGGGATGACGGACCTGGCAAAAAGGAAGTGCGTCCCCTGCGAGGGCGGGGCGATGCCCTACGACGAGGAGGAAGCCCGGTCCTTGCTGCGCTCCCTCAAGGGCTGGATCATCGAAAACAATTCCCTGGTGAAGCTGTATCCGTTCACGAACTACTTCCAGACGATGGCCTTCGTCAACGCGCTCGCCTGGCTCTCGCACCGCGAGGACCACCACCCCGACCTGCTGGTCGGGTACAACCAGTGCCGGGTGGAGTACACCACCCATGCCATCGGCGGGCTGTCCGAGAACGATTTCATCTGCGCCGCGAAGTGCGACGCGCTGTTCCAGCTGTGACCCTCCCCGGCGGGGCGGAGTGACGCAGGCCCTGTTTCACGCCACCGTCGTTGCCGGCTACGGCCGCGAGTGCCTCGCCCGGATAGACGGGGGCGAACTCTTGCGCTGCCAGGTGCGCGGCCGCCAGATGCAGCCCGTGTGCGGGGACCGGGTCCAGCTCGCGCGCAGTTCCGCCGACCAGGGCATCATCGAAGCGGTCGCGCCGCGCGCCAACGAGTTCTCCCGGGCGGTCCACTACCGCCGCAAGGTGCTCGCTGCCAATTTCACCCAGGTGGTGATCCTGGTCGCCTGCGAGCCCTCGTTTTCCGACGAGCTGATCTGCCGCATGCTGGTGGTCGCCGAGCAAGCCGCGCTGCCCACCATCATCGTGCTGAACAAGTTCGACCTGGTCGAGCAGCGCGATCGCGCCCTCGCCATGCTCGCGCCGTTCCGGGGCCTGGGGTATCCGCTCGTGGAAGTCGCCGGCAGGATCGACATCGAGCCGCTGCGACCTTACCTGTCGGGCTTTCGCACCCTGCTCACGGGGCAGTCAGGAATGGGGAAGTCGACGCTGGTGAAGGCGCTAGTCCCCGACGCCGAAGTGAGGATCCGCGAGATTTCCGCCTTCCTCGACGCGGGCAAGCAGACCACCACCGGCTCGCGTTTGTATCCCGTGACGGCCGGCACCGAAATAATCGACTCGCCCGGCCTCGCGGAATTCGGCCTCGCCGGGATGGATTACCTCAACATCGCGGCGGGCTTTCGCGAGTTCACGCCGTTTCGCGGCCGATGCCGCTTCCAGAACTGCCGGCACCTCAACGAGCCGGGCTGCGCGGTCCGCCAGGCGGCCGAAGAAGGCAAGATCCATCCGCGGCGGCTCGCGCTCTACCAACGCATCGTGCTGGCCGAGGAATCGGCCGTGCCGCGGCGATGAAACGCGTTTACGCCTCGCTAAGCCTCCCCGACGTCCACCACGCCAGGAACCTGCTTGCCTCGGTGGGCATCCGCGCGACGGTGAGGAACGAGATGCTGGCATCCGCGATCGGCCAACTGCCGTTTACCGACTGCCAGCCAGAGGTATGGGTGGAGGACGACGAAGACGCCGAACGCGCCGCGCGGCTGCTGGCCGAGGGCCCGTTGCGGCCGGTGGACAGGAGCAAGGCCTGGCAATGCGGCTGCGGCGAAATCCAGGAGGCCCAGTTCACCCAGTGCTGGCGCTGCGGCACCGACCAAGGGACCTAGCGATGCGCGGACTCGACCCTAGAATATTCGTGCCGCGCTGAGTATCGCCAACAGGAATACCCAGACCACGAGGGACCGCCAGAGCAGCCCCACGGTACTGTCCAGGAAGGGCGCGTCTGCGCTCTCCCCCAACCCCAGTTCCGCGCGCGGCTCCAAGGTGCCGTCGGCATATGCGAGCGGCATTCCGAGGCGCACGCCCATGGCACCGGCGCCCGCGGCAAGCACGATACCGATCCGCGGATCGGCCCAGCTCGCGGCCTGCGCACGCCAGCAATAGACCGCATCCTCGAAATCACCGACCACCGCAAATGCGATCGCCGTGAGGCGCACGGCCGGCCACTCCATCGCCTCGTGGACGCGTAACGCAAACGTCCCGAAAGCCCCCTGGCCGCGCCACCGGCGCGCAAGGAACCCCGCGAGCCGATACAGGATCGCGCCACTCGGACCCGGCATGAGCATGAACCAGAACAGCACCGCGAACACGTGCCGGTGCGAGGCGGCGAGCGCCTCTTCGATCGCGAGCCGCACCACCTCCTCCTTGGTGCGATGCCCGGCGGCTTCGCCGCGCCAGGTGCCGATCAGGTCGCGCGCGCGATCGAGGTCATCGGCCTTCACTGCAATCTGGATGCCGGTGAAATAGTGGCTGAACTGGCGAAACCCGAGCGTGATGTACAGCGCCGCGACGTTCAGGGCAAAAGCGAACAGCGGATGCAGCCAGAGCAGGATCCAGTACAGCACAAGCGAACCGAGCAGGAGCGGCGCCGCTGCGACGGCCCAGGCGATCCGGCCGTGGCGGGACTCGCCCGCGTTGAAGGTGCCCTCCAGCCAGTTCGCCCAGCGCGCGAGCAGCGCATGGTAGGTCTTGCGTTCGACGAGGGGGCGCCACTGCTCGAGCAGGAGTGCGACGATGATGGCTATGACGCTCATTGGTGCGGGAGTCGAACTTCGGGAACCTGGGGGGAAGGCGCAAGATATCACAAGCACCGCGCGGTCCGGACGCGGGCGCCGGGCTATCCGTTCGACAGGTAACTATGCAGGTTGACCAGCATCCCGGCCGTCGCACCCCAGATGTAGCGGTCGCGATAGGGAATCGCGAAATAGTGGCGCTGCTCGCCCTCGTACTCGCGCGAATGGCGTTGATGGTTGCGCGCATCGAGCAGGAACGCGAGCGGCACCTCGAACACTTCGGCGACTTCGTTGTCGTCGGGCCGCAGTTCGAACGGCGGCTGCACGATGCCGACCACCGGGGTGATTCGATAGCCCGTGCGTGTGTGGTAATCCGAAAGCCGGCCCAGGAGCTCGATGCGCTCGGCGGGCAAGCCGACCTCTTCCCAGGTCTCGCGCAGCGCGGTTCGCTCGGCGCTCGCATCGCCCTCCTCCGCCCGCCCGCCGGGAAAGCTGATCTGCCCGGAGTGGCTCTTGAGGTGGGCGGTGCGCTGGGTAAACAGGACCGTAGGCCCTTCGGGCCGCGCCACGACCGGCACCAGCACCGACGCCGGGCGCAGGGTCCCGGCCGATGGGCGAGTGCCCTGGTCGCCGTAGATCGTGCCTTCCGGAACACGGGCCCCTGCGAAATGGCGCCGCAGCCAGGCCAGGTCGGGACTCGAAAAATCAGCGGCCATTGCGTGTCGCCGTCCGGGGGCGTTCAAATGAAAACGCCGTGGCCTGCGACGGCCACGGCGTGCTTGCCTTCGGCACCTTGCTACTTGATCGCCTGAAGCTTGTCGAATACATCCTTCGGCCAGGGCAGCGCGCTGCCGTCGGGCTGCTTGCCATCCTTGTAGTACTTCTGCACCGCCGCGATGAACGGCTTGCGGTCGACCCGGACCACCGTCTTGCCGCGCTTCTCGAACTCACCCACCAGCTTCTTCTCGCTGTCGATGATTTCCCCGGTCGCGCGCCCGGCCGCTTCCCGGAAGACGTCGGTGAAAGCCTTTTTGTCGGCGTCCGAGAGCTTGCCCCACAGCGGCGCCCCGATGATCGTCAGCAGCGCATCGGTGATGTGGGCGGTCAGGTTGATGTGACTCTGCACCTCGTAGAACTTCTTCGCGTCGATGGTAGGCAGCGGGTTCTCCTGGGCATCCACCGTCTTGTTCTGGAGCGCGAGGTACACCTCCGCAAACGCGATCGGCGTCGGGTTGGCCCCCACCGCCCGCGGGAAGAGCGTGTACAGCGGCGCGTCCGGCACGCGGATCTTGAGCCCCTTCATGTCCTCGGGCTTGTTGAGCGCCTTGTTGGAGGTGGTCTGGCGGTCGCCATAGTAGGTGATCGCCACCACCTTGTTGCCCCCCGTCCCCTTGGCGTACCCGTCGGTAAGCTCGTCGAAGAGCTTGGAGGTGGAGAACTTCTTCCAGTGGTCGAAGTCGCGGAACACGAAAGGCGCCCCACCGATGGAGATGGGCCCGTAGCTGCGGCCCGCGAACAGTTGCCCGGTGTAGATGATGTCCACCGTGCCGAGGGTGAGGCCTTGGTTGATGTCGGTTTCCTTGCCGAGCGACGAGGCCGGGAACACTTCCATCGAGTAGCGGTTCGAGGTGCGCTTGGCGATCTCGCCCGCCGCCCACACCGCGGCGGTGTGATAGGGCTCGCTTGTCTCGTACACGTGGGCAAACTTGAGCTTCTGCTGCGCGAATGCGCCGCCCGCCGCAAACAGCGCGGCGAGTCCGGCAGCGACGATAAGCCTGTTCTTCATGCGTCCTCCTCCTGGTAGATTCGTTGATATTGTGCCGCGCCGATTCTACAGCTCCCCGGCGCGTCCCTCCACGCGGCCGGGGCCGGCCCGACCACGCTCAAGGCGCGAGGATTATCGATCCGGTCGTCTTCCTGCCCTCGAGGTCGCGGTGCGCCTGGGCGGCGTCCGCGAGCTTGTAAGTGCCGCTAACCTCGATCTTCACCTTGCCAGAGGCGACCACGTCGAACAGCGACTTGGCCGTCTCCTCGAGGTCGGCCCGGGTAGCCGTGTAATTGACCAGCGTCGGGCGGGTGAGGAACAACGACCCCTTCTGCGCCAGGATGCCGATGTTCACCGGCGCCACTGCACCGGAAGCGTTGCCGAACGAAACCATCATGCCGCGCGGCTGCAGGCAGTCGAGCGACCCTTCCCAGGTGCTCTTGCCCACCGAGTCATACACGACGGGCACGCCCTTGCCGCCGGTGATCTCCTTCACCCGCTGGGCGAAGTTCTCGGTCGAATAATTGATCACGTGGGCACAGCCGGCCTGCTTCGCCAGCGCCGTCTTCGCATCCGAGCCGGCGGTGCCGATCACGGTGACGCCCAGCGCCTTCAGCCACTGGCACGCGATCAGCCCGACGCCCCCCGCGGCGGCGTGCCAGAGCACCGTGTCGCCCGCCTTGACCTTGAACGTGCGGCTGATCAGGTACTGCACCGTCATGCCCTTGAGCATCATGGAGGCGGCCTGCTGGTCGCTGATGCCCTCCGGGATCCCGACCAGGCGGTCCGCGGCATACAGGCGGGCTTCCGAATACGAGCCGGCCGGATTGCCCGTGTAGGCGACCCGGTCTCCGGGCTTGAGCCCGGTCACGCCCGGGCCGACCGCCTCGACGACTCCCGCGCCTTCCGAGCCCAGTCCCGAGGGCATGGGCATCGGATAAAGGCCCGAGCGGTGATAGGTATCGATGAAATTCACGCCGATCGCCGTGTGGCGGATACGCGCCTGCCCGGCCCCCGGGTCGCCGACCGCGACCTCTTCAAGCTGCATGACTTCCGGACCGCCCGTCTTGTGGAACCTGATCGCCTTCGCCATCCCGTTTCTCCTAGTGATTCTGTTGTTACTGAAAAAGAGTGAGCACGCCGGTGTACCCGTACAACCGGTCGTGGGAAATTTCCCCGTTGCAGAAGAATCCTACCAGTGGAACCTCGCCGATGGCGTCCCGGATCTGTTCGAGTTCCGCGCCGCGCCGCCCGAACAGGTGCTCGCCCCGTCCGACGCAGGAGTAATACAGCGCCCCGCGCGGCGCCGGCACCTCGCGCTTGAGATCCGCGAGGATGCGCCCGAGGTCATCGCGGGCGGTATGCGCGTCGCGCTTGCAGAACAGCAATGCGCTGCCGGTCTCGGGGATTTCCCCCACAGCGATGAACTTGTTCTTCAGATCGATTCCGAGCAGGTTGCGCACCACGTAATCGCCGGTATCCGAGCCGCGGACCGGGAAACCCACGTGCATCATCTCCGCCGCGCGCCGCAGGTCGCGCCCGAGCAGCTCGCCCACGTCCTCCTTGAACACGTCCAGCGCCGGCCGGCCGTCGAGCGAAACGATGATGTTGTCCTCGCATTCGGTCACCAGGTGCCGCGAACGCAGCGGCGTGCATCCCTGCGTGTGGCGCGTCGCCACCGCCACGTCGGAGGCGAGCACCACACCGGACAGCCCGCCGCCGAGGATGTCGTTGGCCACTTGCACCGTCTGGCCGCGCGCGCTGGACAGCCCGCCGACGAGGTAACCGCTGTCGACCCGCGCGGCCATGTCGGCGATCAGGTCGGACATATCCGGTGTCTGCGGGTCGCCGTGCACCACCCCGAAATGCGCGGCGACAGCGCCGGCCGGGGTGCGCTCGCCCGGCGGCGGGGCCCGCCGCTTGCCCGAAAAAACCCGGTAGCTCTCCGCCGGCAGGTCGGCGACCATCAGCGCGAGCGCCGGTTCATCGAGGTATTCGGTGCCGGTCGCAACGACCCCGATGCCGACGGTGCCCACCCAGTCGCGAACCCCGGTCAGTTCACGCAGCGTATCGACGATGTCGCCGGCGTGCGGCAGCAGCGGTTCGGTGAAGTAGACGAACCCCAGCCCGCCGCCGGGCTTGCCCAGGGCCGAGGCGCAGCGCGCGACGCATTCCTGCCAGTCCACGCCGCCCGAATGCGCGTATCGGAATCCGCCCTTCATTTGCCCTCTTGCTTGCCTTCCTTGCGGCCCTTCGCTTCGGCAGGCTTGGCTTCAGCAGGCTTTTCCGGGTTCGCGGCGTTCTGCATCATCGCCCAGGGCCAGAGCATGGGGTTCGCAATGGGATTGGAAGCGGGATTCGCCGGATCGGGGACAGCTCCGGCAGCCGGCGCAGCCGCGCGCGACATGGCGGCAAAGACCTCGGCGGCATTGCTCGCGGCCCCGGCGTTCGCCTTCATCGCGTTGAGCGCCATCTTCTGCATCTCG
>JANNWA010000236.1:0-12786 GCA_031408275.1 Pseudomonadota bacterium | reverse complement strand
GGCCCGTAGTAGGCCCGGGGCGGCGCGTAGTACACCGGCGCCGGTGCGTAAACGACGCGCGGGCCGTAGTAGGCGGGACCGCCATGATACTGGTGATGCCGGTAGCCGTGACCGTGCCCGTGGCCGCGATCGGCGAAGGCGGGGGCCGCCGCGCCGAGGGCGGCGCCGGAAACGAGGATGCAGAGCAGCTTCTTGGTGTTGTTCATGGTGGCCTCCTGTTTGATGGTGCCGAGCAGATCAACGACTGCACGCTGCGCAGTGTTGACCGGGGGCGCGCGACTTTCGGAAACAAATTGCAACCAGGTGTAAGCGGCCGGCCCGTGGCGGCGGAGGGGTAATATTTCGTAACAATTGGCCGTTGCAGGCGGGCCGCGCCTGCGTTCTGATACGGGTATCGAGACCAAGGAGGTCTGCCGTGAAAACCCTGTTGCTGGCGATCCTCGCCGCTGCGGCCCTGTCGGGCTGCGCGGTCTATCCGGCGTATCCAACCTACGGCCCGTACGGCGGAACGTACGTGGCGCCGGCGCCGGTGTACGTCTACCCGTCCTTCGGGCTCAGCTATGGATACGGGCCCCGCATCGGCGTTTATGGGGGCTACGGCGCCTATGGAGGTTACGGCCGCTACGGGGGCTACGGCCACTACGCCCGCCCCCACGGCGGCTACGGATATCGCCGCTAGCGCTGATCCGGCAGCCGGGCTTGGTATGCTTGGCGGATGGACCTCAGCCTCCAGATCGGCAAGTACGACATCCACCAGCTGCTCGGCAAGGGCGCGACCGGCACCGTCTATCACGCGCGCGACACCTTTTCGGGCCGGGAGGTGGCGCTGAAGGTGATCGAACCCGAGGTCTTCGCCGACCCCGAATTCGGCACCGTTTACCGCGCGCAGTTCCTCAACGAGGCGTCGCTGGCGGGCAAGCTCAAGCACCCGCACATCGTCACGATCTACGACGCGGTCGTGCTGGATGATTCCGGCCACATCGCCATGGAACTGGTCACCGGCGGGGACCTCTCGCGGCACGTCACGCCGGAAACGCTCCTGCCGATCGCCGACGTGCTGCAGATCGGCTTCAAGTGCTGCGGCGCGCTCGATTACGCGTTCCACGAAGGCATCGTCCACCGCGACATCAAGCCCGCCAACATCATGATCGCGCACGGCACAGACGTGAAGATCGCGGACTTCGGGGCCGCGCTGCTGCGCAAGTCCCAGGCGGTGCAGACCTCGTCGATGGGCTCGCCGTATTACATGTCGCCCGAGCAGATCGAGGGCAAGGCGCTGACCCTGCACAGCGACATGTACAGCCTTGGCGTGTCGCTCTACGAGTTGCTCACCGGCTCGCGCCCGTTCACGGCGGACACAATGGACGAGCTGATGAACAAGATCCTGCGCCAGGACCCCGCGCCGCCCTCGAGCGTGCGCGCCGACATGCCGAAGGACATCGACCGGATCATCCTGCAGGCGCTGGGCAAGAAGCCCGAGCACCGCTATGCGACCTGGGCGGAGTTCGCGCTGGAGCTCTCCAAGGTGGTGCGGCTCGTGCTGCCGCCGGAGGAGATCTCCGACAGCGAAAAGTACGTGGCGCTCAAGCGGGTCGGCATGCTGGCCGGGCTGGCCGACTCCGAGCTGTGGGAGCTGGCGCGCGCCGGGGACTGGAAGCGCGTCCCGCGGGCCACCCCGGTCGTGCAGGAGAACGAGCCGGGCCAGAGCTTCTTCTTCCTCGCGCAGGGCCAGGTCAAGGTGATCCGCCAGGCCCGCCTGCTGAACACCATCGACCAGGGCGAGTGTTTCGGCGAGATGGCCTACATCCGCGGGGGCGAGCTGCCGCGCCATGCGACGGTGGAGTCGCTGACCGACATCGTGCTGGCCGAATTCGCGCCCGCTTCGCTCGCGCAGATGAGCCTGGGCGCCCAGCTGGCCCTCACCCGGGCGCTGGTGCGCAACGTCGTGGACCGGCTGGAACTGGCGAATTCCCGCGTGGCGCGCTAGTCTTCGCGCTTTCATCGTGAGGAGAAAGCCATGAAACCGGAAATGATCCTGCTGCTTTGGACCGTAGCGCTCGCCCTTGCGCAGGTGCTGATTGCCATTCCGGGAGCGATGATGCAGGTCGGCCTGCCCGCGCTGGCCGGCAACCGCGAGAACCTGCCTGCGATCACTGGATGGGCCGGTCGGGCGCAGCGCGCCCATCGGAACCTGATGGAAAGCCTGCCGCTGTTCGCCGCGCTGGTGTTCGTGGGCGTCGCGATCAGCAAGAGCAACGAGATGACCGTGCTCGGCGCGCAGCTGTTTTTCTGGGGGCGCTTCGCCTACGCGCTGCTCTACGTGGGCGGGATCACCTGGCTGCGCACCGTGGCCTGGACCGTATCGCTGGCCGGCATGGTTTTGATGTTCCTGCAACTGATCTAGCCGGTTAGAAGAAACACAATGAACAACACTGCGGAGACACGCATGCGATTCCTTACCCTGCGGCGCATTGCCTTAACCGGGCTCGCCGCCCTGGCGGCCGCCGCGGCGGCGCCCGCCATCGGCCAGGCCTGGCCGACCAAACCCGTCAAGTTCGTGGTGCCTTTCCCGCCGGGCGGTTCGGTCGACCCGCTCGCGCGCCTGGTGGGCGCCAAGCTCGCCGACGCGCTGGGCCAGCAGTTCATCATCGAGAATAAGCCCGGCGCCTCGGGATCCATCGGCACCGCGCTGGTCGCCAAGTCGCCGCCCGACGGCTACACCTTCGTCGTCGTGTTCGATTCACACGGCGTCAACCCGGTGCTGATCCCGAACATGCCGTTCGACACGGTCAAGGATCTCGCGCCCGTCATGCTGGTCGGCACCGCGCCGTACGCCATCGCCACGGCGACCGCAAAGCCGTACAAGACCTTCGCCGACGTGGTGCAGGCCGCGAAGGCGAAGCCCGACACGGTCAGCTTCGGTTCGGTGGGCACCGGCACCCTCGGCCACCTGGCCATGACCCTGATACAGCAGTCCGGCGGTTACCGGCTGATCCATATCCCCTACAAGGGCGGCGGACCAATGTCCGCGGACGCGATCGGCGGCCAGGTCGACCTGGCGGTCGGCTCGGTGGCGGTGCTCGGGCAGCATGTCCGGGGCGGGAAGCTCCGCGCGGTCGCCGTGACCGGCGAGAAGCGCTCGGGCACGATGCCCGATGTGCCGACGTTGATCGAGCAGGGCGTCCCCGGGATGACGGCCTACGCCTACTGGGCCATCCTCGCGCCGGCCGGCACCCCCAAGCCGATAGTCGACCGCTTCCACGCGGAGCTCGTGAAGGCGCTCAAGCTGCCGGACCTGAACAAGCAGCTCACCGAGCAGCTCGGCATGGACCTCGTGATGAGCACGCCGGAAGCGCTGCAAACATGGACCGTCGGGGAGATCGCGCGCTGGGGCAAGGTCATCAAGGACAACGGCATCAAGGCCGACTGACGCGCATGGCGGCCACACGCATCTGCCTGGTCCGCCACGGCGAGACCGCCTGGAACGCCGAAGGCCGTGTCCAGGGCCAGCTCGACATCCCGCTGAACGAGGTGGGCCGCGCCCAGGCGCGGGCGACGGCGGAAGTCCTGGCCGGCCACGATTTCACCGCGGTCTACTGCAGCGACCTCTCCCGTGTGCGCCAGACCGCCGAGCCCACCGCAAGGAAGCTCGCGCTGCCGGTCGCCTACGACGCCGCGTTGCGCGAGCGGCATTACGGCATGTTCGAGCGGCTCACCTACGTCGAGGTGCGGGAGAAGTTTCCGGTCGAATACGCGCGCTTCCGCGACAAGGACCCGGAGTTCGACTTCCAGGGCGGCGAAAGCCTGCGCGGCTTCAACGAGCGGTCCCTCAAGGTGGTGGGCGACCTCATCGGGCGCCACGCCGGCGAACAGATCCTCGTGTTCACGCACGGCGGCGTACTCGAGATGGTCTACCGGCACGCCCGGGCCGTGGGGCTCTCGTCGCACCGCGATTTCGAGATCCCCAATGCGGGCATCAACTGGATCGAGGCCACGCCGCAGGAATGGAAAGTGGTGCAGTGGGCGCACGTCGGCCACCTCGAAGCAGCGCTCGACGACCTGCGCGAATAGCGCGGGACCACAGGAAATCGGAGGCCGAGATGCCCAGGCACACAGACTATGTCCCCCGCGGCGTGATCCCGGCGGTGTTGCTGCCGTTCTTCGACGACCTGTCGATCGATGAGGCGTCCTACCGCTCGCACCTGCGCGACGTCACCGCCGCCGAGGGCATTTCCGCGATCACCATCAACGCGCACTCGACCGAAGCCGCCTCGTGCACGTTCGACGAGCAAAGGCGCGTGCTCGAAGTGACCCAGGACGAGGTGGGCAAGCGCATTCCCATCGTCAATGGCGTGTACGCCGAAGGCAGCCTCGAGGCCGCGCGCATCGCGCGGATGGCCGCCGCGGGCGGCGCATCGGCGCTGCTCGTGTTCCCGCCGGGACCGTTCACCATGGGCCAGCGGCCGGAGATGGTGGTGGAGCACTTCAGGCGCATCGCGGGTGAAACCGACCTGCCGCTCATCGCCTTCCAGTACCCGCTCGCGGGCGGGCAGGGCTACCCGCTGCCGACATTGTTGCGCCTGATCGAGGCGGTGCCGACGGTGCGGGCGATCAAGGATTGGTGCAACAACCCGGCGCTGCACGAGCGGCAGATCCGCACGCTGCAGGCGCTCGACCCAGCCGTCAATGTGCTGACCACGCACAGCGCGTGGCTGTTCAGTTCGCTCGTGCTCGGCTGCAACGGCCTGCTCTCGGGCAGCGGTTCGGTGATCGCGTCGTTGCAGGCGCAATTGTTCCGGGCGGTGCAGGCCAACGATCTCGCCACCGCGCGCACGCTCCACGACCGCGTCTCGGCGACGGCCGAGGTGTTCTACGCCGACCCGCCCGTGGACATGCACAACCGCATGAAGGAAGCGCTGGTGCTCATGGGCCGGCTGCCGCGCGCGGTGGTGCGGCCGCCGCTGGTGAAGATCAGCGATGCGGAGATCGAGCGCATCCGCCAGGCGCTGATCAGGGCGGAACTGCTGCCCGCCGGGGGCCGGCGCCTCAGATCCGCGGCAGGCGCCTGAACTCATGGTGATGAAATGGCTCAGTGGGGGAAAGCCCGACCATCCGCTCGCCGACGAAAAGGGCGCGAAGGAGGTTTTCGCGTCGTTGAAGGAAGGTGAGCCGGCGCAGGCGATCGAGGACATACGCCACTGGATCGGCTCGGTCGCGGCGACCGAGGGCTTCAAGACCGAGCGTCGCGCCGAGCTGTTCCTGCTCCTGGACGAAGCCGCCCAGCCGCATCAGATGAAGCTCGCGCGCGACTACCTGGCGAACCCGGGCCTGTCGAAGTTCCAGGAGGCGCGGCTGTGGGGCGCGCTGGTGGGCTATTGGACCGATATCGGCGCGGCCTACGCGGGCCTCGTCGAGCAGATCTCGGCCGATTCCGGCAGCGCGGGACGCCTCAAGGCGCAACTGCCGCTGCTTGCGGTGCGCGCGGTACGCGCGCTCGCCGCCCGGATCAAGTGGCACGACCTGCATTACGAACCGGCAGGGGATGCGGCGTGGGCGTCGCTCGGCAAGGCCTACCGTTTCGCCGAGGAGAAAAAGCTCCAGCGCGACACGGTGCCGGTCTACCCGCCGGCGGCGCTCGCCTATAGCGCGGAGCGCGAATTCGTGAAGACGCTCATGCTGGCGGCGTCCTCCCCGGATTGCCTGATGCCGCGCGACATCGACCTCGCGGAGCGGCTCGTGGCGCACCTGAGCGCGTCGTTCCTGCTCGTCGACGCGCACCAGCCGCAGTCGACCCACCACTGGATCGATCTTGCGGGCGGTACGGGGCCCAAGCGACTGGCGGAAACGCCGCAAGCCTCGCCGACCATGCGCTTCTTCGCAGCCGGGGCAGCGCATGGGCAGCTCGATGAAATGATCCGGGTTGCCGAGTCGGGTGCGCTGCCATCGGGCCTGAACCTCGGGGTGGCCTGCGAACCGTCCAGGCTGCTGCGCGTGCTGCGCCACCTTAAACTCTATTGGGCGGCGACGCCGCCGGTGCGCAAACACGACCGCTACGAAGTCCAGCATCGGCTCAGCGTGGTGAACGGCCTCGCGGGTGTGCTTGCGCGCGTGCAGGCGGGGGCGGCGACCGAAGGCGCCGAAACCTGGGTGACCGGCAACATCAGCGCCGGCGGGATTGGTGCGGTTGTCGGCGCCGCGCAAAGCAGCGGCGTCGGCATCGGCCAACTCGTCGGGATGAGCGTCGAGGGCGGCAGCAGCGCCTGCACGGTCGGCATCGTACTGCGCTGCCAGCGGCTGCCGGACAAGCAGGCGAGCGTCGGCATACGCACCCTCGCCAAGGAATCCTTCCCCATCGCGCTCGGGGGCGCGGAGAACGACGCGCTGCTGCTGAACGACGGCCGTGTGCTAAGAGACGAGGTGCTGGTCTGCCTGCGCGAAGGCGCCTTCGACAAGCGCGCCAGCCCGAGCATCGCGTTCGACGGCGGCAACTACCTGCTGATGCCGGTCGCGGTCAGCGAATCCGGCGACGAATTCGAGGTCGCGCGTTATCGGCCGATCAAGCAGGGCTGAGGGGCGGGCCGGCACGCTCAGGTCCCGCGCGACACGGGCAAGCGAGGCGTCGTCCGGATGCCGCCGAATTGCGAACCCGAACCGCTTCGCCAGTTGCAGCATGCCCGCGTTTTCCCACAATACGTCGCCGTGGATGCGCTCGATCCCGGCGCCCCGGGCGCGCTGCAGCAGCGAGGCGAGGAGCATCGAGCCCAGGCCGATGTGCCGCCAGGCATCCCCGACCGCGATGGCGAACTCGATCGATCCATCGGCTTCGCCCGAGGGTGCGTAGCGGGCTTCGCCGATCATCGCCTGCCGGCCGTGTTCGCAGATCACCGCGGCCAAGGCCACGTGGTCCCGCTGGTCCACTTGGGTGAGTCGCGCGAGCAGCGCTGGATAGAGCTCGTTCAGCCCGGTCTGGAACCGCAGCCGCCTCGAGGCAGGCGACAAGCCGCGCACGAACGCCTGGAACAGTTCCGCGTCCGCAGGCGCCAGCGGGCGGATCACGACTGGGATGCCGCGCGGCGCACCCCTTGCATCAGGCCGCGCCACACGGCAGCAAGCGAAGGGGCGCCTTCCAGGTCGACGCCTTCCTCGGTGACCAGCCTCGCGTCGCCGCCCAGGGCCGTGACCATGACCCGTCCAGGGTGCTCGAAGGCATGGCTGTCGCCGGGTTCCAGGATGATGTCGCGAGGGTCGCCGTCGATGGTGACCCAGGTCGTGCCGCTGACGCTCGTAATGTGCCGCCCGGCGCCCACGCGCAGCCGAAGAGGCTGCGCAGGGTGGATTTCGATGGAAAGGGGTTCGAAGTGCAGGTCCATGATGCTCTCCTTGACGCATGTTTGAAACGCATCTATCTTTGGCGGCGGGTGCCGCTTCGGATGGGTCACATTGTTGTGGTGCGGCATGGCCCCGACAAACGCTATTTGCGCATTCGACGCATGCGTAATTGGAATGCATAAAAGCATGCATAACAAACGCTTCCGCCTCCCCCCGCTGGAACTGCTGCCCGCCTTCGAGGCCGCCGCGCGCCACCTGTCCTTCACGCAGGCGGGGGCCGAGCTCTCGCTGACCCAGTCGGCGGTGAGCCGGCAGATCCAGTCCCTCGAGGACAGCCTGGGTTGCCGCCTCTTCGAGCGCCGTACGCGCGCGCTGCTGCTCACCGAACAGGGGCAGGGGCTCTATCGCGTGGCGCAGGAAGTGCTGCAACAGGTGCACGACTCCGCGGAAAAGCTGCGCGCGGTGCCGGTGGCGCGCACTGTAACCGTGACCACGACCCCGGGCTTTGCCTCGTTGTGGCTGATCCCGCGGCTGGCCGGCTTCACGGGCGCCCATCCCGACATCGACGTGCGCATCTCGGCTTCCTACCAGCTGGTGCGCCTGGAGCGCTCGGGCGTGGATCTCGCGATACGCTATGCGGCCGTAGACAGTCTTCCCGGCCAGAATCCCCTGTTCGGCGAGGAGATGATGCCGGTGTGCAGCCCGGCGCTGGCCGCGGATCCGGCGCGCCCGCTGGTCCGGCCCGGCGACCTCGCCCACCATGTGCTGCTGCACCTGGACGACGAGCGCGCCTCGTGGCTGGACTGGAACCTGTGGCTGCACGCTTTCGGGCTGAAGGATTTCAAGCCCGCAGGCGCGTTGCATTTCAGCAGCTACGACCAGGTGATCCAGGCCGCGGTCGCGGGGCAGGGCATAGCGCTGGGGCGTTTCCCGCTGGTGCGGCGCATGCTGCGCGAAAAGCAGCTTGCCGCGCCGTTCGGCAAGGCGGTGGCCTCTTCCCGCGCCTATTTCCTGGTGCGCTCCTCGCGCAGCGGGGCCAAGCCCGACGTAGCAGAGTTCGCGGAGTGGCTTTTGCAGGAAACCGGCCGCGATGCGCTGCCCGCGCCGGCGGCGAAACGCCCGCAGCGCAAGCGCTAGGCCGGCCTACTTGCCTTTGTAAACCGGCGGGCGCTTCTCGACGAAGGCGCGCAGGGCCTCGCGCGAATCGGCCGAGTCCTTGAGGCCGCACATGGTTTCCACGACGCTTTCCATCGAACGACGGTAATCGAGGTCGTTGGCGCGCATGAAGGCGTCGCGCAGCAGCTTCATCGCTATCGGGGATTTCTTCGCAAGGCGCCGCGCCAGCTTGCGTGCCGTCGGCATGACCTCGGCGCGCGGGACGACGTGGTTGACCACGCCGAGCTTGTGCATCTCGGCTGAGCTGACGATGTCGCCGGTGAAGAGCAACTCCGCCGCGCGATGGCGCCCCGCCTGCTTCGGCAGGTGCACCAGGTGCATCGCGGGCAGCAGGCCCACGTCGATCTCCGGGTAGCCCATCTGCGCCTCCTCGGCCGCGATGATCATGTCGCACGACACCGCCCAGGTGACCCCGGCCGCGCGCGCGTGGCCGTTGACCGCGGCGATCACCGGCTTGCCCAGGCGATAGAGGGCTTCGTGCATCTCGTAGTAGAAGACCTCGATGAAGCTGCGCAACGCCTGGCCGTCGAACGCAAGGGCCAGTTTCAGGTCCACCCCCGCCGAAAACACCGTGGGCAGCGCGCTGGTCAGGATCACCGCGCGCGCCGTGTCGTCAACCCGCGCGCGGTTGTAGGCGTCGATCACTTCGCGTGCCAGCTGGTGGTCGATCGCGTTGACCGGCGCGCGGTTCATGGTGATTTCGGCGACGTTCTCGATCACCCGGTATTCGACGAGTGCGGCCATGGCTTCTCCCTGGAGGTTGTGCGCAATTATCGGGCATCCTCGGATACGATAGTCCTCCCGCCGCATTTCTTGTTTCCAAAGGCCACCCATGTTTCGCAGCATCGAATCCGTACTCATAGTCGGTTACGGCACCATGGGCCGCGGCGTGGCGAAGACTTTTGCCGCCGCCGGCATCCGCACCGCGGTGTGGTCACGCCGCGCTGCAAGCCTCACGGACCTGCCGCACGGGGTAACTGCGAGTGATTCGCTGCCCGCCGCGGCGCCCGACCTCATCATCGAGTTCCTGCCCGAGGATCTTGTGCTCAAGCTCGCGGCTTTCGCCGAGATCGAGGCGGCGTACGGCGATGCGCCTTTCCTGCTGGCCACGGGCACTTCCGGCATCGACATGGCGGAGCTCGCGCGGCCGCTGCGGCGCCCCGAGCGGCTGCTCGCGCTGCACTACTTCATGCCCGCCGACGTCTCCCCGGTGGTGGAGGTGGGCGCCGGGCCGGCTACGCCGCCCGAGGCTCTCGAGGCCGCGGCCGAAGTGATGCGCCGCACCGGCAAGGAGCCCGTGGTGGTGGCCGAGCCGATCATCGGTTTTCTCGTCAACCGGATCCAGCACGCGATGCTGCACGAGGCCTACTACCTCATCGAAGCCGGCGTGGCCAGCGCGGAGGACGTGGACCACTCGGTGCGGCGGCTGCTCGGGCCGCGCATGTGCATCTCGGGCCTCGTGCAGCAAAAGGACCTCAGCGGCCTCGTGGTCAACGCCGCTTCGCAGCGCTCGATCGTCCCGGCGCTGTTCCATAACCGGACGCCGAACCCCATGCTGCAGGCCATGCCCGCGCGCGGCGAGAGCGGGCTCGATGCCGGCCGGGGGTTTTATGACTGGACCGACTGCGACCCGAAGGCCGTGCGCGACCAGGCTGCGCGGCGCCTGAAGCGACTGCTGGAGTTCCTTGACACTGGATTGGGCGAGGATGCGCCCGGGACGACACCCAAGCCGCGCAATCTCGCCCGGCCTGAAGCGGGGTGAAACAGGCGGTCCTGCATCGCGTTCGATCTGCGACAATCGGCCGTCCGTCGCATAGGGGAAACCATGAAGAAACTGCTGCCAGCCGTGTTGCTCGCTTTCGGGATGCTGACCTGCGGCGGTGCTTCCGGGCAGGCCTTTCCGGCGAAGCCGATCCGCATCATGGTGCCGTTCCCGCCGGGCGGGGCGACGGACATTTTCGCGCGCCAGATCGCGCAGAAGCTGACCGAGTCCTGGGGCCAGCAGGTGGTGGTCGAAAACAAGGCCGGCGCGAGCGGGACGATCGGCTCGGATCAGGTGGCCAAGTCGGCGCCTGACGGCTACGCGCTCCTGCTCACCGCCACACACCATTCGATCAATCCGGCGTTGCTGGCGAAACTGCCGTACGACACGCTGCGGGATTTTTCCAACGTCGCGCTGATCGCGACATCGCCGAACGTGCTGCTGCTGCATCCTTCGGTGCCGGCGAATACCGTGCAGGAACTGATCGCTTACGTTAAGGCGAAGCCCGGCGGCCTGCATTACGCCTCGAGCAGCGCCGGCGGCGCCACGCACCTCACGGCGGAGCTGTTCAAGACCGCGGCGGGCATCAACCTCATCCACGTGCCGTACAAGGGCGCGGCCCCGGCCATGACCGACCTGCTGGGCGGGCAGGTGACGATGATGTTCGACGTGCTCTCCACGTCGATGCCGCACGTGCGCGCCGGCAAGCTGAAGGCGCTGGGGGTGTCGAGCAGCAAGCGCTCCGCGATCGCGCCGGATGTGCCCACGATCGCGGAGTCGGGCCTGCCCGGCTTCGAGGCGATGTCCTGGTTCGGCCTGTATGCGCCGGCCGGGGTTCCGAAGGACATCGTCAGCAAGTTGAACGCCGAGGTGGTGCGCATCCTGCAACTGGCCGACGTGAAGGAAAAGCTCGCGCAGCAGGGCGCCGAGCCCGGGGCGATGAATGCCGCGGAGTTCGACGCGTTCCTGCGCACGGAGATGGTCAAGTGGGCCAAGGCCGTGAAGGACTCCGGCGCCAAGGCGGATTGAAGGCATAAAGCGAGAGGGGCGATGAGCGATTTCGAAACCGATTTCTGGAAGGACGCGGGCAAACGCAAAACCTGGGACGACATCGTTCCCGGCGAACGGCGCCCGGCAATTCCCTACGTGCTGACGCTTGAGGCGATCCACAAGTATTGCCGCTCGGTGGGCGACCTGAACCCGCTGTATTTCGACGCCGAGGTGGCGAAGAAATCCGTCCATGGCGGGTTGGTCGCGCCGCCCTCGATCCACATCCTGCTGATG
Organism: Pseudomonadota bacterium; assembly: GCA_031408275.1. Classification (GTDB taxonomy): domain Bacteria; phylum Pseudomonadota; class Gammaproteobacteria; order Burkholderiales; family SG8-39; genus SZAS-79. The sequence goes on along the minus strand of JANNWA010000236.1, from coordinate 1,235 downwards.
TTCGCCTGCACGCCCGCGGACGACTGGATGCGCACGCCCGGCACCATCAACGCCGGGCAGAGCTGGTTCTACAGCCGCCCGGCACGCCCGGGCGACACCATCCACATGGACAGCCGCGCGCTCGACAAATTCATCAAGAAGGAGCGCCTGTTCGTGATCCACGACAACGTGTTCTACAACCAGGACAAGGAAGTGATCTGCTCCGGCCGCGGCTGGACGATCCGGCCGCAATGAGCATGGGCGAATTCGACAGGATCAAGGCAGGCGACGCGTTCACGGGCGCGCCCTTCGCCGTCACCCGCGACACCATCCGGGAGTTCGCCGAGGGGTCGCTCGACTTCAATCCCCTGCACCTGGACGACAACTACATGCAGGGCCAGTTCGGCAAGACGAAGTTCAAGGGTGTGATCATGCACGGCATGAGCAACTTCGGGCTGCTCTCGCGCATGATGACCGACTGGCTGGGGCCGCGCGGTGGGGTGTACCGCCGCATGGAAACGCGCTGGGTGGCGCCGACTTATCCGGGTGACACGATCACGCCCAACGGCCGGATCAAGCAGAAGAACGTCACGGGAAAAAGCCGCTGGATGCTGTTCGAGGTCGAGATGCGCAACCAGAAGGGCGAGCTGATCGCGAGCGGCGAGGCGATGGCGGAGTTTCCCGCCGCCTGATCAGATCTGGACGCCCGCGGCCCGCAAGATCGCCCGCGAGCGTTCCCGCTGCGCATCCGATATCGTCAGGCGCTCGGCGAAGTCCTTGCCCACCGGGCGCGTTGCGTCGATGCCCATCTTGGTCACGGTGAAGGTCTCGGGGTCCGAGGTGGGGTCGAGGATCGCGCCTTTCGCGCCCGGGATGAACACGATGTCCTTCTCGGCCTTGACGCGCGTGGATACCGCCCACATGACGTCGTTCATGTCGAAGATGTCGACGTCCTCGTCCACTACGATCACGTACTTGGTATAGAACTCGGTGCCCAGCGCCGCCATGATGGCCTGCTGCGGCTCGCCCTGCGACGACTTCTTCATCTTGACGATCGCGAGGAACGCGCCGCAGGTGCGGTGCGGCACATGCACCGCGATCACGTTGGGAAGGTTGCGCCTTAACGTGTTGAGGATCTCTCCTTCCCGCGTCACGCACGACACCAGTATGTGGTCCTGCGACATGCCCGAGGCGACCGAGTGGTATAGGGCGTCCTTGCGCATCCGGATGCGGTGCGCGACGAAGACGTTCTGCGT
>JANNWA010000235.1:0-2960 GCA_031408275.1 Pseudomonadota bacterium | reverse complement strand
TCAACGCGTCCTCCACCACTGCGCCACTTTGCGGGCCGCTGGTGACCGACACGATGTCGTTCGCACCACCATCCTGAATCGTTGCCGTGGCCCAGCTCAACGAACCGTTACCCAACCGAATGGCGTAGGTGAAGGTATCGGTTGCCGTCTCACCGCCGGCCAGCGCCTGAAGTTCCGCCTTGAATGTGGCACTCAACGTGGCCGCATCGTAGCCAACCTTCCCGTCCGTCGTAATCCAGATCTTGGCACCCTTCAGGCTCGTATCTGTGGTTGTTGCCTCCGCCCTGGCTGTATCCTGGGTGAGCAGGTCCGCAGGCGCGTAAATTTTGGTTGTAGTCGAAGTACTGAGGCTGTTGTCCAGCGACCAGAGCGTCTTGGCAGCACCGCCCAGATCGTTCGCCAAGACGGTCAGATACACAACACCGGCCAGGTCCTCGCTCTGGCTGAAGGTGTCATTCGTCGCCTGCGGCGTATTCGAAAACGAAGTAACGGTTCCGCCACTGGTAGTTGTTGTACTGAGTGCCATGTCTATCTCCAAAAAAATACGTTGGTTAACAATCTCCGCCGCAGGGCCGCATGGCCCGCTGGTCGGACGTTTCTCTAAAGTGAACCGAAGCCGCTGTGCCCGGTCTTGAATTTCGATTCCAAAATCTTCACTGCCGTCCCGGTGCGGTTGCCATGCCGCTCGGTGCGCACCACCTGCCCGTGGCATGTGAGGTACATCGGCCCGCCTTCGGTATCAAAATCGATCGTGAAGTCGATCACGCTGCCCACGGTCTGATCGGCATCGCTCTCGAAATACACGCCCGAGGTGCTGACGTCGCGCGTCAGGCCGCTGCCCCCATCGTCCAGACGCAGCGTCAACGCCGCACCTTCGCGAGCCTCGGTTCTCTTGCCAATTTCCATGGGGGTCAATATAGGAGGCGCTGGTGCGCGGCACATGGGACGCGACGGCCTATCTTCTAGGACTCGGTCATGCTTTTTCCTGGGAGTAAAGCAGGACAAATGTCCTGCTTGGTGCTAGGCTGCCTCTCTGACCAAACGACAAACTATTCAATCGGGCCTCCCAGGCATGACGCAAAACGATACCCAGGATTCGATGGCGCGGGTCGCCTACCGCTCCGCCGCGGTGGACGCCCGCATGATCGCCCTGATGCGCTGCGTGCTGGCGTTTGCCGGGCTGGCCTTCATCTACGTTGACCCGACCCAGTCGCGCGGGCTGGGCGCGCCGACCTATGGCGCCCTGGTGGGCTATTGCGTCTGGGGAGTCGGCCTGCTGTACTGGAGCACGCGCGGCGCCGGCAATGCCGAGCCACCGCGCCTGGCCCATTGGGGCGATATGTTGTTCAGCGCCTACCTGGTCACGCTGACACAGGGCATCAACAGCGTTTTCTTCAGTTTCTTCCTTTTCTCGATCCTGGTGGCGTCCTTCACACGCGGGTTCCGCGAGGGCGTGTGGGTGGCGGTCGTCTCGGTGGTGCTGTTCACGCTGGTGGGCCTGCGGCTTTCTCCGGTGGCGGTGTTCACGCTTGATCGCTCGCTGATCCAGCCGGTCTATCTGCTGGCCCTTGGCTACATGATCGCCTACTGGGGTGGCATCGAGGTCGCGCAGCGCAGGCGTCTGCGCCTGCTTCACGACATCAACCAGCAGTGGAACCCGCGCCTGGGCTACGACCACGCCCTGGGCACACATCTGGAGCAGATGCTCGAGTTCTTTGGCGCCAGCACCTGCGTGCTGGTGCAAAAGCGCCCGACCGAGCCACCGGTCTGGTTGTCCTACCACGCAACGCAGGGGCAACCCGGTCAGGCCACCATCCCAAAACCTATCGACGCGGCGACGGGACGGATCATGCTCGGCCTGCCCGACTGGTTTGTCGCGCTGCACGAAGAATCGCCGGCCTGGACGCGGCGCCTGCTGCCCCTGCTGCGCCGGCTCGGGAGCTCGGGCGATGAGCATCAGGCGCTGGAGCGGGAATGTTCGACGCTGGCCAATCTGCTGGACGCCCCTTCGTTCCTGAGCGTGTCGTTTGCGCAGCGCGACGGCACCGTGGGCCGGGTTTTCCTGACGCCCGGAGAAAGCAGGTTCACGCGGTCCGACGCGGCCTTTGCGGTGCAGCTGGTGACGGCCATTTCGCGCGTGGTGGAGAGCGTGCAGCTGATGGACGAACTGGTGTCGCGCGCCGCCGACCACGAGCGCTTCCGGATTTCACTGGACATTCACGACACCACGATCCAACCCTATGTCGGCCTCAAGCTCGGCCTGGACGCGCTGCACCGCCAGACCGGCCCCGACAACCCGCTCTCGCGCGATATCGGCGAACTGCGCGACATGGCCGACGCCACCATCCAGGACCTGAGAAAATACACCGCCACGCTGCGCGAGGACGCACCCTTGGCCGGCGATTCGCTGATCCACGCGGTGCGCCAGCAGGCCGAGCAGTTCCAGCGCTTCTACGGGATTGGCGTGTCGGTGCAGCACGACGCCCATCTGCAGCTCAGCGCCCGCCTGGGCGACGCGGTGTTGCACATCCTGGCCGAGGGCCTGAGCAACATCCTGCGCCACACCCAGGCCAAGGCAGCGCGCATCAGCTTGCACCGCGCCGGCAAGTCGCTGCTACTCGAAGTTGCCAATGAGACGGGCACTGGGCCTGAGACGGACTTCATGCCCGGCTCGATCAACCGTCGCGCGCACTCGCTCGGCGGCAGTTGCACGGTGGCGCGGGATACGCAGGGCTACACTGTGATTCGCGTGCAAATCCCGCTCTGACTCACCCCAATCCAAGCCTTCATGCAAGCCCCTTCCGCCAGCACATCACGCCCGATCAGGGTCTTGCTGGTGGATGACCATCGCAGCGTGCTGTGGGGTCTGGAAAAGCTGATCGACGGCGAGCGGCCAAGAATGCAGGTGGTGGGCAAGGCGACGACGGCAAGTGAGGCCTTGCAGATGCTCGAAGCGGCGG
>JANNWA010000234.1:0-4970 GCA_031408275.1 Pseudomonadota bacterium | reverse complement strand
TGCCGCCAGGGATCAAATGCTCGGTAAGGGCGGCCTCGAGCGCTGAGGTGAGGTAGTTCGTCCGGCGGGCCGCCGCGGTACGGCCTGTCGCGGGTTGTGTTCCCAGGTGTGCCTTGGCGCACAGATCGCATCCGCTTCCGGCGCTATGTTGGCTCCATCGAGCACAGCCCGGAGTACCGCCATGACTTATCTGAGAATGACCCACTTCCTCAGGGATCCATCGAATCCTCCGAGGATTGCGCACCCGATGGAAGACCAGGTCCGGGAAGAGTCCGGGCCTGCCAGTGCGGTGCCTGTAGTCCGGCTCAAGCGGCCGCACAAAAATTCACCCGGCAATTCGCCGAACCCGGAAGCGTCCATGTTCCCGGCGACCCGTTGCTTCGGTACCCTGCACGCGTCGCATGCACAGCGGTCCCCGAGGCACGGAGCCGGCGATGAATAAGTCATTGCGGTCCGTCTTCCTGGGTGCGGCGTGCGCGATGCTGGCGGCCGGTTGCGGCAAGAACGAGGGGTCCGCCGTTGCGTCCAACGGGCAGCCCTCGCAAATCGAAACGAGTTCGCCTCCCAGGATCCAGGTTTTCGCCCGGGATCCCTCGGTGCCCGACGCTTCCGCGGTCTTCGCGGCCCAGGCTGCCCTGGACAAATCCAAGGGCACCGCTGAAACAATCATTCCCCCGCAGGCCCCGACTCCGCAGAAGAAAATGACCAAGCAGGAAGAGTCGAAGGCCATGCCGATGCCGGGTCAAGTGAACAACCATTCGACACCCGCTGCCGGCAAGACCGGCGCCAAATAAGCCGGACGGCCCGTCCGGGATCGCCTTGACGGCATTGCCATTCATGCAATTCCACCGAACGGAGTCCCTCATGCACAAGCAGACCGGCATCAAACGGATATTCATGGCCAGCCTGGGCGCGGCCGCCATTGCGCTCTCCGGGTGCGCTTCCATAGGACCGGAAACGAGGGTCGTGTTGACCGGCGCGAACGAGATCCCGGCGGTCAACACCGGCGCCACGGGCTTCGCGAACTTCAGGGTGAACCCCGACAAGACGGTGAGCGGCACCATGACCACCAGCGGCCTCGATGGCAGGGCTGCGCACATCCACGTCGGGCTTCCCGGGACGAATGGCCCGATCGCCATCACCCTCGCGCAAACCAGCGACGGCAACTGGTCGGTCCCAGCCGGGTCCAAATTCACCCACGGCCAGTACGACGCATACCTCGGCGGGGAAACCTACGTGAACGTTCACAGCCCGGCGTTCCCCAACGGCGAGATCCGCGGCCAGCTCAGGTAACGGGGCGGCAGCGGCGATATCGCGGACGGGCTTGTGAACGCGGCGCAACGAAGTACGAGCCGGCCTAGTCCGTCGCGCGAATGTTGCGGTCCTTCGCGATCTTCGAGTAGGTGTCGAATTCGGATTTCAGGAAAGCCGCGAACTCGGCCGTCGTGTCGCCCACCGGTTCCACGCCCTGCGACAGCAGTTTTTCGCGCATTGCGGGTTCGCGCACGATCTTGCCGATCTCCGTCGCTAGCCGGTCGACTACCGGCTGGGGGGATTTCGCCGGCAGGTATACGCCCATCCAGTTCGTGAACCGATAGCCCTTCATGCCGGGCAACTCCGCAACCGCCGCCACATCGGGCATTGCGGAGGAGCGTTTTTCGCTCGTGACAGCGAGGATGCGGAGTTTTCCACTTTTAGCATGCGGCACGGTGGGCGGCATGCCGACTATGCCGATCGGGACCTGGCCGCCGAGGAGGTCCGTCACCACTGGGGCGGCGCCGCGATAGGGGACATGGACCACGCTGATGCCGGCGAGGGCGTTCAGCGACTCGCCCGCGAACTGCATCGAGCTGCCGGTGCCCGGCGTACCGTAGGAGTACTTGCCAGGTGCGGCCTTCGCCAGCGCGATGAACTCCGGCAGGTTCTTCGCCGGCAGCGAAGGGTGCGCGGCGATTACCAGCGGTGTCTCGCCGATCAGCGTCACCGGAATGAGGTCGCGCGCCGGGTCGTAGTTGACCTTTTGACCGACGATCGGGCCGACCACGACTTCGGCCGGCGACGCGACCAGGAACGTGTAGCCATCGGGCGCGCATATCGGCGTGAAGCGCGGCACCCGCGGCCAGTTCCTCGAGGTGTCGGCGTTTGCGGGGCGCGACAGTCCTATCTACTATCAGGAACTCTGGATTCCGCCGAACCGGCGACGGTTACACCTTGCTGTGGATGACCGTGATCCGGGGCTGGAAGAGGCCGGCTGAGTTGCCGGCCCCGGATGTCGGGCCGGGCTAGCGCCCGGCCTGGCGCTTTGTCTGGTAGCGCGTCTGATGCAGTTGGTCCGTCACGGCCTCCATCGCAGCGCCGACGTCGGCGAGCGGGTTGGCCTTGCAGAATCGCTCGATCGACAGCAGGACCTGCTCGAAATCGGCGATGCCCGTGATGTCGTAGGTTTCCGGAGTCTGCCGGTTATAGGCCGTGATGTAGCCCGCGACCCAGTTCCGTATGCCCACGGACTCCGACCGGCGCTCGCCCGCGGGGTGAACCCGCAGGAACTCCCGGCAACTGTCGGCGCGCTGGCTCCAATAGGCCCCGTCCTTGTCGGCCGCCTGCAGTGGCGCGGCGCCAAGCGCAAGGGTCAATGCCAGAAGTATGCGTTTCATGGAGTCAGTCTACGCCCAGCAGTTCGACCTCGAAAACGAGCGTCGCATTGGGTGGGATCACGCCGCCCGCGCCGCGCGCGCCGTAGCCCAGCGACGGGGGGATGGTGAGCTTCCTCGTTCCGCCGACCTTCATGCCGGCGACGCCTTCGTCCCAGCCGCGAATGACGTGGCCGGCGCCGAGCGGGAATTCAAAGGGCTCGTTGCGGTCCTTGCTGGAGTCGAACTTGGTCTCGTCCATCAGCCAACCGGTGTAGTGGACGCTGACCGTCGCGCCCTTGAGCGCTTCTGCGCCGGTGCCTTCGACGATGTCCTGGTACGTGAGTCCGTTCGGGGTGGTTGGCATGGCGATCCTCGTTTTGAAATGGACTGCATTCTGCCTCAACTAGTGGGCCGCCACCGCGCGCAGCGCGAGGGCCGCCCCGGCCAGCGCATCCCAGCCCGAAGTATGGCCGATGGCGCCGATGCGCTCTAGCGCGAACGGGTCACCGGACAGCAATGCGAGGATCGCCTCGCTCACGACTTCGCCGCTTTCGCCTTCTGCCGCGCACGCGAGGTGCGCCTTGCTGATGCGGTTGGTGCGCTCCCGTGCGAGCGGAAGGGCCCACGCAGCGAGCCGCGCGCAGATCTCGCCGCGGCCTGCCGCATGCAGGGCGCACAGCGCGCCGCCGATGAGGTCGTCGCCAGAGGGGGTGAGACCTGGGCCGAGGCCGATCAGCCCTGCGGCGCCATCGGGCGTACCCTGCGGCGCGGCAAGCCAGCGAGAGAGGGCCTCAGCAGCCGGCGGGCGCGCGCGCGCAGGATCGATCAGATAGCCGAACCCCTCGGCTGGCAGCCGGTCGCGGGCGGCTTCGCGCAGGCGCGAAAGCGACGCGGCGACGGTTGCGGCTTTCCACGCCGGCGCCGGGCGCGGGCGCCAGCGCGACGCGCCTTCGGTATGAGCGCGAATGGTGTCGCCGACGGTGAGTCCCCCGGGCAGGGATGCGCAATGCGCATTGAGGGGCCCGTTGCCCACCGCTCCCAGGCAGGCCAGTCCTCCCGGTGTCTCGACGTAGCAGCTGCGCTCGAATACCGCGATGGCGCGCGCCTCGCCGGATGAAAGTGCCGCCTGCGCGAAACGCCCGATTGATGAAACCCTAACCGGCGACGACATGGGTGCCGGTCCTGCCTTCAAGGGCCGGCAATGCTTCCTCGAGGTGGGCGATGATCACCTCCCGCCCGCCGCCCGCGATGAAGGACAGCGCAGCCTCGATCTTCGGGCCCATGCTGCCCTTGGCGAAATGGCCCGCGGCCTGGAGCTCCTTCAGTTCGCTCGCTTTCACCGTGTCGAGCGGCCGCTGGTCGGGTTTGCCGAAATTCACCGACACTTTCGCCACGGCGGTGAGGAGCATCAGCGTGTCGATGCCCAGCTGGTTGGCGAGCAGCGCCGAGGTGAGGTCCTTGTCGATCACCGCGGGCACTCCCTGGTGAGACCGGTCCGCGCGGTGGACGACGGGGATGCCGCCGCCGCCCGCGGCGATGACCGCGATGCCCTGCTCCGACAACGACTCGATGAGGTCGATGTCGAGGATCCTGCGCGGCCGGGGCGAGGGGACGACGTAGCGCCAGCCGCGCCCGGCGTCTTCCATCATCGTCCAGCCCAGTTGTTTCTCGAGGTCGCGCGCTTCCGTCTCGGTGAAGAACGGGCCGACCGGCTTGGAGGGGTTGCGGAACGCCGGGTCGTCCGCGTCGACTTCGACGCGCGTGAGGATGCAGGCCACGCGCCGTTCGTGCTCGGCGCGCTCGAGTTCGTCTTCCATGCCCTGCATCATCAGGTGCGCGATGCCGCCCTGGCTGTGCGCAACGCAGACGTCGAGGCGCATCGGCGGGACGTGCTCGCGGGCGTAGTACTGGCGCAGCAGGATCTTGCCCACCACGGGCCCGTTGCCGTGCGTGAGGATGAGCTTGTTGTCGAGCGTGAGCAGCGGCAGCAGAGAGCGCGCGGCGCGCGCGGCGACGATTTCCTGCTCCTCGGTCGTGCCGCGGATGTTTTCCGGATGCGTGGCGTTGCCGCCGATCGCGACAACGAGCCTGTCTGGCATGTGATCCATTCTGGCGATGATAGCAGCGTGCCGGTATAATTTTCCGAACAAAAGACCGTGCCTTTTGGCCGTGCTTTTCCCCGCGCACGCTTTCCACGCCAGGCCAGGAAGTCCATGTCCATCCAGAAGCTGCTCTCGGGCGTCCCGCGCGTCGTCAACATCGGCCTGCCCGGGTTTGCTGCGGACTTCGCAGCGCAGGGCACGCCGGTCGTGCAGGTCGACTGGCGCCCGCCCGCGC
>JANNWA010000233.1:0-2070 GCA_031408275.1 Pseudomonadota bacterium | reverse complement strand
GAACACCGAGGTCATGCGCCCGGCCAGGTGCCGTGCCAGGCTGCCACCGGCGCCGCGGGCAGCGAGGTAGTTGTATCCCAGGCCGTCGATGAGGAGCAGGACGACGTTGCGCGCGGCCGACAGATCCGCCGGTGGGAGGGCCTCAAGCGCAGGGTGCAGTGCCCGGCCCCCGCACGCCGCCGAGCAGCTCGCGATCAGGTTGAGCAGTCCCCCACCGGCGTAGTCGGGGTAGATCAGATTGGTGTGCGTGAGCGCGTTCAAGGCGGCGCCAATGCTAACCGAAAACCGCGCCGCCCCGCCTTCGGGTTACGCGACGCGTGGTAGAATTTCACCCCTCTTCCCTCCATACGAGGATCCCGGCCATGCGGATGGAAGTACACGTACACGCTGACATTCCCATACTCGAAGGCGTCGCGCGCAAGCAGCTGGAAGTCGCGCTGTCGCCCTGGCTTGACTACCTGGACGCCGACAGCATGGACGACGTCAAGAGCCTCGAGCCCGAGGAGCCCGGCATCGAGTACGACGAACCGAACCGGATGTTGTATCTCTGCTGGACCGGCGAGATCGGCCGCAGCTTCCAGAAGGTGCTCGAGACCGCGCTGGATACACTTGGCCCGTACGCAGAGGAAGCCGTCGAGGTCGATGTCACCGTTTACCAGGACAGCGGCGAGCAGGAGGGCCAGCTGTTGTTCGTCGGCCCGACCGCGCAGGCCATCCACGAGGCGCAGCGGCGCTGCATGCTCGAGGACGTCAGCGCGATGCTCGCGCGCCAGTTCGACAAGCCGAAGGTCGACGAGGTGCTCGCGGTCGTGAACGACCTCTTCGACCGCGACTGGAAGGACAAGGCGAACCAGCCAAGGAAGCCCGAGCGAGCGTTCGAGACCTATACCCGGACGCCGAACCGGAAGAACCTGCACTAGGCCTAAATGCATTGCGGCGCCCCCCGGCAGGGGGCGCTTTCGTTTGGGGGATTCGATGGCAGGCCCGAAATATCCCGGTTTCGACACCCTCTCGCTGCACGCGGGGCAGTCGCCCGATCCGACCACCGGCAGCCGCGCGGTGCCGATCTATCAGACCACTTCCTACGTGTTCCGCGATTCGGACCATGCGGCCTCGCTGTTCAACATGGAGCGCGCCGGCCACGTCTATTCGCGGATCTCGAACCCGACGGTCGCCGTCCTCGAGGAGCGCGTCGCGGCGCTCGAAGGGGGCGTGGGCGCGATCGCGGTGGCGAGCGGCCAGGCGGCGCTGCACCTCGCGGTGGCGACGATCCTCGATGCCGGCCACCATGTGGTCGCCTCGAACTCCCTCTACGGCGGTTCGCACAACCTGCTCGGCTACACGCTGAAACGGTTCGGCATCGAGACCACCTTCGTTGATCCGCGCGACCTCGGGGCCTGGCAGAAGGCCCTGCAGGCGAATACGCGGCTGCTGTTCGGCGAAACGCTCGGCAATCCGGGCCTCGACGTGCTCGACATCCCCGCGGTGTCGAAGATCGCGCACGGCCACGGCGTGCCGCTGCTGGTGGATTCGACCTTTACCACGCCCTACCTGATGCAGCCGTTCGCGCTGGGCGCGGACCTGCTCTACCACTCGGCGACCAAGTTCCTCGGCGGCCACGGCATCGCGATCGGCGGGGTGCTGGTCGACTCGGGCCGGTTTGACTGGGAGGCATCGGGCAAGTTCGCGCAGCTGACCGCGCCTTACGCGGGGTTCCACAACATGGACTTCGAGGAGGAGTCCGGCACGCGGGCTTTCCTGCTGCGCGCACGGCGCGAGGGCCTGCGCGATTTCGGCGCCTGCATGGCGCCGATGAACGCGTTCCAGATCCTGCAGGGCATCGAGACGCTCCACCTGCGCATGCCGCGCCATGTCGAGAACACGCGCAAGGTCGTGAAGTTCCTCGCCGCCAACCCGATGGTCGAGTCGGTGGGCTACCCGGAACTGCCCAGCCATCCCGATCACGCGCTTGCGCAGAAGCTGCTGCCCAAGGGCTGCGGCGCGGTGTTTTCTTTCGACATCAAGGGCGGGCGCGAAGCGGGGCGCAAATTCATCGAGTCGCTGCGCGTG
>JANNWA010000232.1:0-1715 GCA_031408275.1 Pseudomonadota bacterium | reverse complement strand
GGTCGCCGCCACGGCCATCCTGTCCAGCATGAACATGCCGCGGCGCATCGTTACGGTGCTCGAAGGGGAAAGCCTGGTGAACGACGCCTCGGGCCTCGTGATCTACAAGTTCGCGGTGGCGGCGGTCCTCACCGGGGCGTTTTCGCTCGCCGATGCGACAGTCCAGTTCGGCGTGGTGGCGCTCGGCGGGCTCGTCATCGGCATGGCGGTGAGTTGGCTCTTCATCCGCATCCACCCGCACCTCGGCGACCCGTTCATCGAGGTTCTGGTGTCGATGTCGGTCCCGTTCGTCGCCTACATCATGGCCGAAACGGTGCATACCTCGGGGGTGCTGGCGGTGGTGGCCGCGGGCCTGTTCAGGGGTCGCTTTGCGCCGAAGATGGTTTCGGCCGAAATGCGCATCCTGGCTCGCTCGGTTTGGAACATCCTCGTATTCCTGCTGAACAGCCTGATTTTCATGCTGATCGGCATGCAGCTGTCGCAGATCGTCCCGCGCCTCGCGGGGTATTCCGCGCTCGAGCTGACGGTGTGGTCGGCCGCGGTCAGCGCGGTCGCGATCCTGGTGCGCATCCTGTGGGTCTATCCGGCGACGTGGCTGCCGCGCGCGCTTTCGCGCAGCCTTCGCGAGCGCGAGCCGGCCCCGCCCGGTCGCGAATTGTTCATCGAAAGCTGGTGTGGCATGCGCGGCATCGTTTCGCTCGCGGCGGCGCTCGCGCTGCCGGTCACGGTCCAGAGCGGCGCGCCCTTCCCGCATCGCGACCTGATCATATTCCTCACGTACGCCGTGATCTTCGTGACCCTGGTCGGACAGGGACTGACGCTGGCTCCGTTGATCAGGCGGCTCAGGCTCACCTCGGATTCGAGCGTGGCGGACGAGACGCGCCGGGCACGCGCCGACATGGGGCAGGCCGCGCTCGCGGCGCTGGAGCGGGTCGCGCAGGAAGAGCGTGCGTCGCCGGAAGTGGTGGGGCGCGTGCGTGCCGAATTCGCCGAGCGGGTGGCGATCGCCGGAGAGGGCGCGGATGCGCAGGCTGCCGCCCAGGCGAAGCGGCTGAGGATCGCGGCGATCCGGGCCGAGCGCGCCGAACTGATCCGCGTGTGGCAGGAAAACCATATCAGCGATGACGTGATGCACCACCTCGAGGAAGAACTCGACTACCAGGAGTCCCGACTATGAAGCTCGCCAGGAATGCGTTGATTGCGGCGTTGTGCTTTGCAGGTCCGGCCATCGCGCAGACAGCCGTCGCCCGCTCGACGGGGCAGATGCTGTACCTGCCGATCTACTCCCACGTCTGGCACGGTGACCTCGACAGCCGGGGCGAGCCGGCCAAGGCGCTCGTCTCGGTGTCGGTGAGCATTCGCAATACCGACCCGGCGCGGGCCATCCGCGTGACTTCGGCGCAGTACTACGATACGGACGGCAAGCGGCTGCGGGAGTACGTCACCGCGCCGCGCACGATCCAGCCCATGGGCACCTACGAATTGTTCATCCCGCGCAAGGACGACACCGGCGGCTCGGGCGCCAACTTCGTCATCATGTGGCGGTCGGACGTCCCCGCCAGCCCGCCGATCGTCGAGGGGTTCCACGCGAACATGCCTGCGGGCCGCTCGATCGCGTTCACGACCTCCGCGCGCCCGATCCCGCCGGAGTAGCTAGCCCGAGACCAGCTTCTCCAGCACCCCGCGCCCCTCGGGGTTGACCATCACCACCAGCG